>CAJPLH010000027.1 GCA_905371275.1 Prevotellaceae bacterium | reverse complement strand
GCAAACGAACATTTGACCATTAAGCCGAACATTTCACCCCATCACACATTCTAATGGTATTGTCCGAAAAAGTGTGTAAGTTTTCGGGTAATGCCTTGGCCACGTACTTCAACACGCTTCCTTCAGCTTCCATTTCAATGCCTTGTATTTCACCTTTTGATGAAAAAAGGAGATGCTGCAAAAATGAGTTTTGCAACATCTCCAAAGAAGTTTTTGTCGGAAAGAGGCGATTCGAACGCCCGACCCCTACGTCCCGAACGTAGTGCGCTACCAACTGCGCTACTTTCCGATTGCACCAGCAAAGTTAGTGATTTTTGCTGATATGGCGAAAGTGTTTCCTTACTTTTTCGTTTTTACTTCAATCGTGATTTTGGGGAGATGGGGATCGTTGGTGATGAGTAGGATGCGAGGATTACCGCGTTGGGCTTCGGAACTCTTGGTTATGCTGATTTTTAATTTGGCTGATGCTCCTGGTTTCAATGTACCTTTGGAGAGAGAAACGTTCATGCCACGCTTGTAGACTTGCAGCATATTCACTTTAAGTGGTGACTGACCGTTGTTGGTGAGCAACAGTGTGCCGCGAAGTTCTTCTTTCTCGCCAAAGCTGCCGAGATCAATGCTTGTGGGGATGCTGGCTTTGGGAGCCAGTTTATTGTCCTTTTCAGCTTGTGTGAAGTGGGGGAGTAGGGTGACAGAGGTGCCCAATTCGTTGTCCGCACCCACGCGGTCGCCTGAGAAACGCGAGAGGTAGATGTTGGTTTGTGTGAGTCCGAAATTTCGCATCTCATTGCTGTTGAGCGTAACAATGAGTTTTCCCATTTTACCAGGGCGAACGACTTCTGGTTCTGCATAAGCCGAGAGATATTTGGGAAGGTGCATCAATTCTGGGCAGTAGTCTTTCTTGCCGGCGTTGTAGAGGAAGAGAGTAGCCTGCGGTTGTTCTCCACGATTGACGTCGTCAAATTCTATGTCGTCGGTAGATAGGCGGATGTCCCCAATGTGTATGGGGAAGTCTTTGTCGAAATTGACAACTTCTCTGAGAACACGTCCTTGCAGAGTGAATCGTAGAGGAGATGGGTCGGCTGTTGTGGTGACAATGATGCTTTTGTGGAAAGTGCCTAAGGTGTTGGCGTCATAACTCACAGTGAAGGTCGTTGTGGCTCCTGGAGCAACGGGACTGTTGTTCCAATTGACGGTGGTGCAACCGCAGTCGGTGCGAACATCAAGGATTTGCAGTGGTTGATTGCCAATGTTTTTCAACTCAAAGCGCGCCAAGGCAGGAATGTTCCACGCAATGTCACCAAGTTTCATATTTTGCGCGGTGAATGCAACTTTGGGTTGTGCAGAAGCACTGATGGAGAAGAGTGCTAATCCTAGTGCGACAATGCCTTTATGGAGGTTGGAGATAAACGTCATAGATGTTTTGTTTTTGCGAAGATAGTCAATAAAGACTAGATTCCCAAGAGATTTCTCACTAAAAAGTAGAGTGCCGGCATAAAGAGCGCAGGGAGAAGATTGATGGTTTTACAGTCTTTGATGTGCATCACACCTAAACCCGCGGCAGCGATGAGCACACCGCCGACAATCGAAACTTCGGAAATGAGTTCTTCAGAAATGATGTTGGCAGAGAGTTTGGCGATGCCATAAATGCCACCTTGCCAGGCGAAGACAACAAGGGCAGTAAGACTAACTCCAAAGCCATAGCTTGAGGCTATCACAATCATTGTGACGAGGTTGAGGGTTGCGGCTGTCATGAGGTAGGTGTTGTCGCCTTTGAGAGCAGACAACACAGGCCCCATCATGGAGAGTGTGCCGACGCAGCAAAAGAGTACTGAAGTGGTGATGCCTTCGGTGAGTCGAGAATTACCATTGCGAGAAACGCGTTTGGTAGCGGCTTCCATACGTTGGTCTAGTCGTAGCATTGTGCCGAGGAGTCCTCCAAATGAAAGACAGAAGATGAAGAGTACAGGAAAATGACTTTTAGCCATGTTGCCCATTGCTACGTTGATGCCCAAGACAAGGGCTGCGAGTCCCATTGCAGTGTTGAGTACTGTGATATACTTCTCTGAAATGCCACGTTTGGCGATTGCACCAATGGCGCTGCCAACGATGATGGCAAGGACGTTGAAAAGAATTGCGATCATATTTTTGAATAGGTTTGGTCTTTTGGCCAATTAACGAGATAGAGATTGCCGGAAGTGCGTGTGAATGCAGTGTAGAGCCAACGGAAATAAGAGAGCGGTTCGAGGTCTTCGGGCAAATAACCTTGGTCTACATAGACTTCGTGCCATTGTCCGCCTTGCGCTTTATGGCAAGTCACGGCATAAGCATATTTGATTTGCAAAGCATTATAGTAGGGATCTTGGCGAATGGCCTTCATCCGTTCTCGTTGGTTAGGAATGTGGGCGTAATCCGCTAGCACTGAATCGTAGAGTTGTGCTTGTTGGTCGGAGGTGAGTGCAGGAGCTTCAGCTTGGAGTGTGTCGAGCAGTACGCGGCATTCGATTTCAACTTCTTCGTAGTCTGCAAAGCGTAGAGTGACATCGGCAAACTGGAATCCGTGCATAGAGTGGACATTGTGGTAGCGCACTATTTCCGCGCTGTCGCCATTAGCAATGAAAGAAAGGGGCAGTTGTTGTCCTTCGGGAAGTTGCGATTGCAAGAGCGCAGTCCAATGGTAATTGTTGCGCACTGCCATCACTAAATCTCCTCGACAGAGCATTTCCTCACGATCAAGGATGCGAGAGCGCACACCATTGTTGAAAATGTTAGCGCGCTTGTTGGTGCGCGTCACAATGATGGTGTCGTCAGTGCCCCAATTACGGTAGCTCTGTTCAAGCGATTCGATGAGTTCATCGCCTGGAATGATTTTGACCTCTGTCTTCGCCCCAACTCTGATGAGAGGAAGCCCTTTTTCATTGAGGGCTTCAGCAGGAAGTTCGTTGCACTGTTCGTTTTGTGCGATAGAGCCAAAGGGATTGTGCTGCGCTGCTAAGTGGCTAATGAATTGTCGCAATAGTGTGGCATTGGTAAGTACAGCAGAATTTTTGGTTTGACGAATCACCTCTGTAAGTTCGAAACTACGAACGTGAAGTCCGTATCCTTCCATTGTACGTGGTTGTAGAGCCGGGCTTTCTGTTTCTCCCACGGGAGGAAGTTGCGCAGTGTCGCCCACTAGGAGGAGTCGGCATCCACTTGCTCCATAAACAAATTGCACCAAATCGTCCAACAGTTGCCCTGTGCCAAATTGACTATTTCCTCCTCCTTGATTGGCTATCATAGAAGATTCATCGACAATGAAGAGTGCTTCCTTGGCGTTGTTCCAACCTCGATCGAACACCGTGTCTTCGCCTTTGAAAGTTTGTTGACGATAGATGGCTTTGTGGATAGTTGTAGCTGGAAGTCCAGAATGCAGGGAGAAAACTTTGGCAGCGCGTCCCGTGGGTGCAAGCAAAAGCACAGGACGATTGAGCTTTTTCCAAACGCGCACAACTGCAGATATAAGACTCGTCTTACCCGTTCCTGCATAACCGCGAAGAATGAAGGCGCGTTCGCTACGAGGATCAGCGAGGAATGCACCAATTTGTCGCGCTGCTTCTTGTTGTTGTTGAGTAAGCGCGTGTGGAAATTCAGCTGCTATATGTTCGGCAAAGAGATCTTCTATCATAATGGTTGAGCGGCAGCGTGCGGAGTGGAGGGAAAAGAATTTTATTCTGCTTCCTAAGTGGTTGGCGTTTCGTATTCTTCTGAAACAGTAGACGTTTCGGGACGTCTGAAGAAGGAAAAGTTTACAGAACCATAGGCTCTATGTTCTAAGAAATCGGGATGGTTGGAGAAATCATTTTGTTTGCCGTGTTCCAAAACAAAGAGCCCTCCAGGAGCAAGGAGTTTACTTGCCATCACCCGTTCAGGAATTTCAGGAATTTCACGAAGTGCATAGGGAGGGTCGGCAAAGATGAAGTCAAATTCTTTGCATCCTTTGCTGATAAAACGAAGCGCATCTCCGCAAACAGCCGTAGCTGCAGGATCGTCAAGATGTCGGAGCATACTTTGGATGAAGGAATAATGCTGACGATCTCGTTCGACACTCATCACTTCTTTGCATCCTCGAGATAGAAGCTCAATTGTGATGCTTCCTATGCCTGCAAAGAGGTCGAGTGCACGTGTTTCTTCAAAATCTAGGTAGGCACGCAGTACATTAAAGAGGTTTTCTTTGGCGAAATCTGTGGTAGGACGTGCTTTGAAAGAGCGTGGAACGTCAAAATGTTTTCCTTTATATTTTCCAGTGATGACTCTCATACAGAAAGAATGTGGGTGATAAATTCAAAGGGAAGTTGGGAAAGAGTGGTGAGAGGGTGGTGTGCAAATTCAACTTGCGGCTCAAGGATTTCGATATGACTGATGTAGTCGCTCAGACTTTGTGCCAATGATTCGCATTGTGCTGTTTCTCCACATATATAAAAAGGAGTGTTTGCTGGGGAACAGCCAAGGGTAGATGCTAATTGACAAGCATAATAAATGATGTCAGCAGTTTGAATGGCTGAAAAACTGTTGTAACCTAAGAGTTGCTTTCCTTGAAAACAAGCCACGTCGATAGCCTGTGGGCGCAAGTGGATGAAACAGCGTTGTTCTTGTTGATGTTCTTGCAGAGCAGAGAATCTTCGCAACAATCCTGTTTGCGCAGAGATGTAATAGACGTTGTGCCAAAGTCGTTCAAAAGCAGAACAAATGGTTTCGGAGATGCCAAAAACAAGGATAGCGTTGGAGGCTGGAATCACATCGTAGAAGACACGGCGGTCAATGCTCTCCGCACTTTGGGGAAGGAGTTTCTCGAGATGCGCTTTGCAATGTCCCTCGTCGAAATTTGCCATCGGAATGAGCGTTGCCGAACCATTCACAACGACGTGCAAAGGAGTTTGAGAAGGGTGGGGCACAGTCTCTGCTATCTTTTGCAGTAATAATGGAATCGGCTGGTCACGATGAATGTCCCATTGCCAATGCTGAAAAGGAAGTGAACCTTCTGCGACTGACAATGATGAAGATTGATCAATGACGTAGTGAATTTGTTGATCGCCAAGATGGAGATAGTGCATAGGAGAAAGGAGAGAACTAGGATGAAACCGAAGAACGGAATGCGGAAGACTTGCTGTGAGAGTTATTCGTCAGAATATAAACAAATAAGAGAAGTTTGTTGCTTCCAATCTGTAACTCAGTGAGATTTTCTTTGGGGAATAAATCTATGGAATAGACAGCCGCCTATGATTTGCGCCACGCACACACCAGCGCAATCCGCTAAAAAGTCGAGCCAGTCGCCACTTCGATTGGTTGTAATCGTATCTTGCAACACTTCTATCACTCCACCTAAGCCCGCAGTTGCTACACCAATGATGAAAAAACGTGTCCAGAAACTGAGATGACGTTGTTTTCTCCCTGCACTTTCCCACCATAAGATAAGCGCAAGCCCAAAAAAGAAGATGAAATGGACAATTTTGTCGATATTATCCACCCCCGACAACTGCGTCTGGGGCACGGTTATCAGGCAGAAAGTGAGAATTATCAAACTCAACATAAGTGTGAGTCGATAACTGAAGAGAAAACGGAACATAAAAAAGAGGATTAGGCAAAAGACGAAAAGAACGAGACCGCCCCTCGCTGTTAAGACAAGGAGCGGCCTCAAAATAGTATTGCGTCTAATACGATTAAGCGCGGTTAGAACGTTCGATGTAGGCAATGATGTCGCCTTTTTGAACGTGTGAGCCTTGTTTGGCATTGATTTCCACCAAGCGACCACCGAGGGCAGCTGGGATTTCGATAATCTTGCCGAAGCCATTTTCGATGTAGCAGAAGAAGTCACCTTCGTTATACTCCTTACCAATGAATGGCTCAATAGCTTTGACGTTTTCTGCGTCACCGCCAATTTCCCAAAGCACGATACCGCTTTCTTGTGCCACGATGGCATCTGCCTTAGCGTGCTTAAGTGCTGCAGCTTCTTCGGGAGTCATACCAGAAGCATTAGCTTTATCTTTAGCTACTTGGAGGTCAGCGAGGAAACGCTTCTTAGCCGCACCGCTCTTATAGTCGCGATATTGCGTTTCGTGCATAGCGAACTCAAACAATTCTTCGTCGTCTTGACCGCGATCCCAACCGTTTTCTTCCATTTCTTTGATGAAACGTTCGAGATCATCGGGATAGTTCACTTGTGGGTCTTCCGTGCTGAATTCGTATCCCTTTTCTTTGGCCAATTCCACGATTTCGGGAGCGAGTTCTCCGGGGAGTTTACCGCTCTTACCGAGAATCATACCCCAGATGGCGTTGTCCATCATAGAGTAACGTGGCTTGTCCATTGACTCTGTGAGAAGGTTCATCAAGGCGATGTTCTTCACATATTGGCTAAAGGGAGTTACCAATGGGGGATAACCCACACGAGGCCAAACATAAGCCACTTCGTCAAAGAGTTTCACGAGCAAAGCGTCTTCTGAAAGTGGTTCTTCACCCTTCTTTTGACGGTTTGCATTGATAGCATCCATCACGCCTGTGAGGTCTGCCATCATAGAACCCATCATACCACCAGGAAGTCCGCAACCGAGAAGGAGAGAAGACATCAACTTGTTACCAGGATTGATGAAATAGCCCAACCATTCGTCGATAAACTCTTGGGTGAGTTTACGCGCTTCCATGTAAGCTTCCATATTGATTTCAGGAACGTCAAAACCTGCGTTCTTGAGCATACTTTGCACTGAAATCACATCTGGGTGCACCTTACCCCATGCGAGAGGTTCGATGGCTGTGTCGATGATGTCAGCACCATTGCGGCAAACTTCCAAGATAGAAGCCATAGAGAGACCAGGACCTGTGTGACCGTGGTATTCTACGATGACTTCGGGGTGCTTTTCCTTGATCATTCGGCAGAGTTGACCCAACATTGCGGGTTGTCCGATACCAGCCATATCCTTCAAACAGATTTCGGGAGCACCAGCTTCAATAAGTTGGTCTGCAATACCAGCATAGTATTCAGCAGTGTGAATAGGAGAAGTGGTGATGCAGAGAGTTGCCTGTGGAGTCATTCCACCTTCAATGGCATATTTAATAGACGGAATGATGTTGCGCACATCATTGAGTCCGCAGAAGATGCGAGTAATATCGGTGCCTTGCGCGTGCTTCACCTTATACATCAATCGGCGCACGTCAGCCGGAACGGGGAACATGCGGAGGGCGTTGAGACCACGGTCGAGCATATGAGTTTTGATGCCGACTTCATTGAAAGGCTTTGTGAAGGCGCGAACGGCTTCGTTGGGGTTCTCACCTGCCAAAAGGTTTACTTGCTCAAAAGCACCACCATTGGTTTCTACACGACTGAAGCAACCCATTTTGATGATGACGGGAGCGATGCGTTCTAGTTGATCCTTGCGTGGTTGAAACTTACCAGAACTCTGAAACATGTCGCGATAGACAAGCGAGAATTGAATCTTTCTTTTTTCCATTTTAGGGGAAGAGTTGTTCGTTGGTTGCGTTGGATGACTCGTGGCTTCGTTCTTTCCTCTATGCTTTTTAGAAAAACAGCTTTGAGGAGGGATTGAAACAGTAGCAGGCAACGCTTCGTTGTTCCTAGATTGCACAAAAGTGCGATATGGGTGCAAAAATACAAACTTTTAAGGACGTGGCAAAAGTAGCATTGCGAAAAGTTGTGTTTTTCTGCGTATCTGTCTTGATTGTAGAGAAAGCCAGCGAATGCAAACGGTAATCTATCTTGAATGCCCCACCTAAATAACTTTCCGTCCTGCCTTCTCTTTTCTCACTTTATCGATAATGAGAAATGAAGAGCGCGAGCAACAGAGAAAAAAAGAAAAGAGACTTACATTGCTGTAAGTCTCTTCGTCGTGGGTAGTGATGGATTCGAACCACCGAAGGCGTAAGCCAGCAGATTTACAGTCTGCCCCATTTGGCCACTCTGGTAACTACCCTTTGTAAAGGGAATACATCTCATATTATGTGATGATGTTCCTAAAACCGAGTGCAAAAATACGGCTTATTCTGTGAATAACCAAATTTTCTCGGCATTTTTTGTCTTGCAGATGCGAAAAACAAGGAAGAACGCCCCATTTTAGGAGCTTCTTCCTTGATTTATTGCTGTTCTCCACTCGTCCTAATGAAAGAAGAGGGGAGTGAAGACTTCTTCTCTGTGAAACTATTCAAAAGACTTCACGTAGTCTACCATCTTAATGGCAGTGATGGCAAATTCGCGACCTTTGTCCATTTGTGCGCCAGCACGTTCTTCAGCTTGTTGTTCGTTGTTCACAGTGAGCACACCATTGATCATAGGGATTTTTCCCGTAGCATTGAGCTGCACTAGTCCAGCAGTAGTGCCTTGACAGATGTATTCAAAGTGAGGAGTGTCGCCTTTGATCACACAACCTAGAGCAATGATGGCGTCCACATAACCGTGCTCGGCCAACTGTGCGCAGCCATACACCAATTCAAATGCGCCAGGCACGTAGCGAACAGTGATACTCGTTTCTGTCGCACCGTATTCGGTGAGTGTTGCAATTGCACTCTTGAGCATCTGTTCGGTGATGTGTGAATTCCATTCGGTGACCACAATGCCAAAACGCATCATAGAGGCGTCAGGAACGTTGTCTGCATTGTGTTGAAGAAAATTGAAAGAGGACATAATGGGGGTAGAAATATCTCCGTCGAGGAGAGAATATGCTTGTTATGCGTAATGAGGAGTTAGGAGATCAGAGGCGAATTGCTCCTTGTTCCTAATTCCTCATTACATTTATAAGGTAAACATTCCGCACATCATTAGATACCTATATAATATATGTGCGACGGATGAACCATTTTATTTAGTGCGTTCGATGTATTTGTCGATTTCAGGGCTAGTGGCTACGCCATTTTGGGGAACAGATTGTGAATAGCGGCTTTGTGGGTAGTCCTTCTTCACACGTTCGTAGAGTTCGTTGGCTTCAGCCTTTTTGCCTTGATTTTCGAGAACAAGACCAGCTTGGATGAGATATTCAGGAGAAAGAGCTTCGTTGTCAGCTTTGTCGGCAGCCTTCTTCAAATACTTCACACCATTGTCAAATTGTTTGTCGGCAACATAAGCGTTACCCAAAGCAGCGAGAGCATTAGCCGAAACTGTTTCATCGCCTTTGGGAGAAAAGCTTTCAAGTTGTTCGATAGCCTTCTTGTAGTCGCCCAAGTTGAAATAGGCAAGACCAGCATACATATGAGCAATGTTGCCAGCATCTGTCCAAGAATAGGTTTCAGCGAGTTTCTTATAGCCTTTGAATTGAGCACCATCGCCTTCTACTGCAGTTTTCCAATCACCTTGTTGCACATAGGTTTGACCCAAAGCGATAGCAGCTTGTCCTTCTTCGTTTTGGCCGTTGAGATAATAGCGACCACCAAAGAATGCAACAAGCACAACGGCAACAGCCACCAAAGCGATAACGAGCTTTTGTTTGTTCTTGATGAGGAATGCTTCAGTGCTAACGAGCGTTTCGTTTACATCCAGCGATTTTTTTACTTGACTCATAAGTATGTGTATGTTTATTTTGCTTGAGTATTGGCACACACCTCTTTGGGAAGCGCGCGCGATTTGCCTGCAAAAATACTAAATAGTAAGCGAGTAGCGAAATAAAACGTAGTTTTTTTAGTTCTTCCCTCAAAAAATAGTGAGATTTCTTCGTATCTTTGTACACAAATTCTTTCTTACACCACGTTTCTAACTTTCAATATGATCTTAGAGCAACTTTCTCTTCTCAATTATAAGAACATAGAGCAAGCGCAACTTGCGTTGTCGCCCAATGTGAATTGTCTCATCGGTGCCAATGGACAAGGAAAAACAAATGTGCTCGATGCCATCTATTTCTTGTCGTTAGGCAAAAGTGCCACTGCGCTCACCGATGCTGAGTGCATTCGTCACGAAACCGATTTCTTGATGCTCCAAGGTAAATATCGCAGTGCTCTCGGTGAAGAAGAAATGATATCTTGTGGCATAAAACGAGGACAGCGCAAACGTTTGAGTCGCAACGACAAGGTGTATAAGCGACTTAGCGAACACGTTGGCGTGATTCCGTTGGTGATGCTCTCTCCGGCCGATGAACAGTTGGTTTCGGGAGGAAGTGAAGAGCGTCGTCGCTTTATGGATGTTGTGCTTTCTCAGGTATCGCCAGCCTATCTCGAGGCTTTAATGCGCTACAACAAATGTTTGCAACAGCGCAATGCTTTGTTGAAACAAGATGCACCCGATGAACAATTGTTTGGGGTGTTGGAGGAGATGATGTCAGAAGATGCCGCTTTGCTTTATGGTGAGCGAAAGAATTTTGTCCGCGATTTTGTGCCCATTTTTCAAGAAATGTATGCGCGTTTTTGCAATGAAGCTCCCGAAATGGTCAACATCCGCTACGAATCTCATAGTCAACGTGGGGAATTGCGCCCACTCTTTGAGCGTGAACGTGCCAAAGAACGCGTTGTGGGTTATACCCTCCTCGGACCTCACAGAGATAATTTGGAGTTGCTGATGAACAATCACCAAGTGCGCAGAGAGGCTTCCCAAGGACAAACCAAAACTTTCTTCATTGCGATGAAGTTGGCACAGTTTCTTTATCTCAAATCTGTGGGAGAACACCGCACGCCCATACTCTTGCTCGATGACATCTTCGACAAATTAGATGCAGGCCGCGTAGCGTGTATTGTGGACTATGTGAGCGGCGATGACTTTGAACAAATTTTCATCACCGACACCAATCGCGAACACCTCGACAGCATCTTAGCAGCCACGCAACGCGACTATAAACTTTTTGAGGTAAAAGGCGGTGAGGTGGAGTTGTTGGAAGACCATAGCGCACATCACCTTTCCGACTTATCCGCGGCCGAAGATAAGGCGCCTAATACATAACATCGTATTGCATTCTATGGAAAGAAGAAACACTGAAAGAGCCGACAATATCTTACAAAAATTCCTCCACGATAGCGGCCTTGGAACATCTTATCTACAATATAAATTGGTGCAAGCCTGGCCAACTGTGGTTGATGAAACTATTGCCACCGCCACGCAAGCCTTGGAAGTGCGCAACCAAACTTTGTGGGTGCGTGTCGAAATTCCTGCCCTGCGCACACAACTTTCTATGATGCGCGCACAATTGGTGCAACAGCTCAATGCTGCAGTGGAAAGCATCATCATTTATGATATCAAATTCCTCTAGTTTCCCCTTTCTTTGTTCGCACTGACGCATCGCATTTCCCTTCTCAAGCCTTTTCCTAATGACTCAAATTGCAGCTTCATACTACTATCAAGAGATTTTGAAACAACTCCTTCACGTCAATTTACCCATTCGTGAGCGTTGTCGCAATGCCTATTTGTTGTTTCAAGAATTTCTGAAGGAAGAAACCAGTGATGCCGGTGTCTATCTGTCGGGTAGTTTTGCCAAACTGCACCATCTTTTTGAGAATAGGAAGTCCTCTGACGATCTCATTTACATCGGACTCAATGATTACCGCGTGCGAATGGAGCAGTTGTCCATCACCGATGAAGCGGTGTTGCGTGCCGACTTTCCTTATGATATGTTGCGCTTCGCGCGCTTCATTGCGTGGCGCAAGGAAGAAGCTATTCCCGAAACACTCAAAGAGCGACTGCCACAACTCCTCCCTGAAGTAAAACGCAGTAAGGGCAGATTTCTAGGTAATTTCCGTGTGGTGGTGTTGGAGAAACATAAAGACCATCTGTTGGTCTATTGCATCAACGAAGGTTACGAGCAGAAAGTCCGACTCAAGAGTCTGGTAGACAATAATTGCGATTTCTCCGCTTTGCTCCCACTGATTGCGCCCAACACCAACCTCAATCTAGTGGAGGTGAAATGGGTGGAAGAGGCTTTCGAACCCACATTCATTGTGTTAGAACCCGATTTCCTGATTCCTGTCACCACCATTGCCAAGTGTTTCGTGGCTTGTGGAGCGAGTGCGCAGTATGAGGTGGTCAATCGCCTGCAACCCTCGTTCGTCAACGCCAATATCTTGTTGGGAAACTTCGCAGGACAGATGTTGGATGAAGAATTGCACGGCCACCAATATGCTTATGTCGATTCTATCCGCAGTTTTTTCACTCAAAATGCTGTACAATGCTACACTTGTAGCGATTTTGAAAGTGAAAGTGTTAGACGAGAATTCCACAAAAATGCTCAGATACAGCAGAGAAACCTGCGTCAGATGGTGCAGCATCAGTTGCACAACGATTTGCATCTCGATGCCACTTCCGACATCTTGCTCGAACCCACTTTCTTTTGCGAATTGTTAGGTCTGCAAGGTCGTCTAGACTTGTTGAGTCTCGATTTCACCACGGTGGTCGAACAAAAGAGTGGTAAGTGCGATGAGTGGAATCATAGTGCACAATTGGAACATATCATTCAGTTGCAACTCTATCGCGCCATCCTTCACTTTGGTCACGACATCCGTTTCAACGATATGCAAGCCTATCTCCTTTATTCTAAATATGCCCCCACAGAAGGCTTGATGCGCATAGAAACGATGATGCCTTATTTGCGCAAAGCGATGGAGGTGCGCAATGAAATTGTGGCGCGCGAATTGCAATTCTCCACCGGAGGAATCGGCCACTATTTAGAAGATTTCGATGTAGACAGTTTCACCGACGGCAAAGCCCCATCTCTATGGTTGAAATATAAGCGTCCCCAGTTGGAACTCTTCATCAGTACCTATCGCAGGGCTAGTGAGGTAGCGCGAAGCTATTTCAATCGTTTCCATCGTTTCCTCTCTTTAGAACGTAGATTGGGAATGGTAGGTAATCAGCAACGCGAATGCAGCGGATTTGCTGCAGCGTGGAATGCTACTTTTGAAGAAAAACAAGAAGTGGGAGGCATCATTGCAGGCTTATCTTTGTCTGTGGAAAACGGATGCCAGCGCAATGCCCAAGGCGCCGTAGAATCGTTGTGCTTACAATTGCCCAAGGTGGAAGGAGATTTTGTCATTGCTCCCAATTTCAGAGTGGGCGACATTGTCGTACTCTATTCCTACGAATCGCATCGCATCCCCGATATGCGCAAGGACATCGTGTTTCGTGCCACTATTCTTGAACTCTCTGCCGAAGAAATCACTCTTCAACTCCGTGCACCTCAAACCAACACTGCCGTATTTGCCACACGCCACGGACGCAGTTGGGCAGTCGAGAAGGACTTTATGGACTCGGCTTCATCGTCGCTTTTCAAAGGTTTGTTCGCCTTCCTTTCAGGGGCAAAACGTAGAAGAAATGTCTTGCTTTGTCCGCAAATAGCCAGTGTTGATACCACAGAAACACTCTGCTTAGATCACCAAGAAGTAGAGAGAAACGCTATGGTGCTCAAGGCTAAACAAGCGCGCGATTTCTTCCTCTTAGTAGGTCCTCCCGGCACAGGAAAAACCTCTTTTGGATTGATGTCGATTTTGCGCGAAGAATTGGCGAGCCATCCACAGACCAATGTCTTATTGGCGGCTTACACCAATCGTGCTGTCGATGAAATTTGCAGCAAATTGGTGAAAGATGGGGTGGAATTCCTTCGTGTGGGAAACAAACACAGTTGTGAACCAGCCTTCCACGAGTTTTTGTTGGAAAACAAAGTCCATCAATTGCCGGATGTCAATCAAGTGGATGAACTTATTCGCGGCACGCGCATCATTGTAGGCACTGTGTCTTCGCTTTCGGGAATGACTGAATTGCTTTGTTGCAAAGGATTCTCGCTTGCCATTGTAGATGAGGCTTCGCAATTGCTGGAACCTCACTTACTCCCTTTGATGATGGCAGGAGAGGGAGAGCATCTGGCCATTGACCGCTTCGTTTTGATTGGCGACCACAAACAATTGCCAGCTGTTGTGCAACAAACGGCTAATGATAGCCGTGTGCAGGAAGAAGAATTGCTCGCTATCGGACTGACTGATTGTCGTAATTCTCTGTTTGAGCGTCTTTACAATAGCGTCCCGAAATGTTGCATTCACGAGTTCACCAAACAAGGACGAATGCACCCCGAGGTTGCAGCCTTTGCCAATCAACAATTTTATGGTGGACAATTGCGCGATTGCGGATTGCAACATCAGTTGGAAACTCTCGCTTCACCGCGTGTGGTCTTCTATCCTTGCTATCCCTCTGCAGCTACTCATTTGTTGGATGGAGAAGATGGAGTGGAGCAACCAGGTGATGAAGTTCTTGCTGGTGGCATCAGTACAGTGCCCTCCGCCAAACTGAATTACGATGAAGCCAAACTCATTGTGACGCTATCGGAACAAACGTACCAAGAAGTGATGCAGAAGAAGGGGGAGTTTGACGTGGACAAAGAATTAGGTATCATTGTGCCCTATCGTCACCAAATTGCGATGGTGCGTTGCTTGTTGCAAAAGTCAGCTCATCCCCTTTTGGCCAAAGCCACCATCGACACTGTGGAGCGTTTCCAAGGTTCGGAGAAAAATACCATCATCTATGGCTTCACTGTGAGTCGTCCCTCCCAACTGAGTTTCCTTTGTGATTCGCAATTTCAAGATGCTCAAGGTCAAGTGATTGATCGCAAACTCAATGTGGCTTTGACGCGTGCCCGAGAAAAAACGCTTTTGGTGGGCAATCCCGATGTGTTGAATCGCGTCCCCCTCTTTGCGCAACTCATTGCTGAAGTGCCCCAAGGCACTATTGAGTAGTTGGATTCCATCCTTCGTTTTCTCGCCATGGCATAACCAGAACAAGCTCGGTTCTGCTCATTTGGCTTAACGAAAACGTTCTTTTTCTTGGCATATCGTGTCGTAGTGCGTGTCTGTGTCATCCCTCCGCTACCATTGTTACCCTCTCTTCGTCTTGTCGGGAATAAGATTTTGCAGCGTTAGCCGCTCTCTGTTCCTGAGTTTGGCGTGTTCCTATGTTTGTCCTGTTGCTTCGTTGTTTGTCCCCCTATAAGTATATGGGTCGAAATTGTTCCAAAGAGGGAAAAAATCGCGGAAAAGTGAAGAATTTATTGTGTGAAGTATTTGATTTGTTATGCCGGTGTAGCATAATTGGATGTTCTGGCGTGTGTTTCGCCTGGCTCCAAGGAAATCTAAGCGATAAATTCACGCGGAAAATCAACTCGAAAAATCCACTCGGAAAAACCTGGCGGAAAAGAGAAGCGAAAAAGTCTGTAGAAAATGCTGATGTCTTCGCGCCTGCGCGTAGCACGCGCACTCTCTCGCGCATCCTAACAGCAATTTTGTTTTTTTGCTGTCACAAGTGTCACATAAGGAGAGAAAAGGTGGAGAAAAAGATGGAGGAAAACAGCAAGAGGAAAGGGCGAAAAGTGTGTTTCTCGTTGTTGTGATAGGCCGATTTTGAGTGCTTGAACCACTTATCTGTTAAAATATATCTAAGGATTGGTTGTAATGTAGTGGAACATAGGAAAATAGGAAGTAACCTGTGACACTTGTGACAGCAAAAATGATAAAACTCCTGTATACGCGCGCGCGTAGAGAGGGATATTCCACTGCTATTTCACATTTGTTGTATGAAAGGGAGTGCACTTGTAGCACGTACCCTTGTTGGTCGTGTTGAGTAAGCGAGTACTTGCTCCTTCTTAAACGACGTGATGTTTTTCATCAAACGACGTGTTGTTTTTCATCAAACGACGTGTTGTTTTTCATC
>CAJPLH010000026.1 GCA_905371275.1 Prevotellaceae bacterium | reverse complement strand
ATTAGTTTGACATTCCTTTTTCGGTTTAACAACTTCCAAGGGAGTGTGTGGAACACTGCGGCCAATGAGAGTGCGGCAAAAGTGAATGAGTCGTATGCTGCACTCGAAGCGTATTTCAAATTGGGGGATATCAACACGCTTCTCACCACGGAGAACACGAAATTGCAACAAGAAAATGCCGCGTTGCGCGCTGCTTTGGATTCTGCGACACACGACACGACATTTACAGAAAGAAAGGTGATGCAAGAGTTGTCGGGTTTCCAATTGCTTCCTGCACGCGTGGTGAGCAATGGGGTGCGCCGTGGACACGATGGATATTTGGTGATCAACCGCGGACGAAAAGACGGCATCAAACCCGAAATGGGTGTTGTGGGTGGCGGTGGTGTCATCGGCATTGTCTATTTGGTGGGAGAAAACTATGCTTTGGTGATTCCTGTGACGCACACCAAATCAAGTATTTCTTGTCGTGTGCGCGGAAAGAACTATTTTGGTTACTTGCAATGGGATGGCGGTAGTACGCGAATGGCGCAATTGGACGATGTGCCGCGCTATGCAAAGGCACGAAAGGGAAGTGTGATTGAGACTTCGGGCTATTCTTCCGTGTTCCCTCCCGGTATCTTTGTGGGAAGAGTGCACAAAGTAAGCAATTCATCAGATGGTCAGAGTTATCGTTTGGACATTGTGCTCGGTACTGACTTTGCGAACTTGAGAGATGTGAATGTGGTGGTGACGCCTTATCGAGCGGAGATACAACAACTCCAACAGCAGGCAGACAGTTTACAATGATGTCTTGATGATGCGATGAATTTCCACATACGAAAACCCCACCCACAATAAAGTTATAAACGTAGAAAACAAATGTTTAACGTCATTCTTCCACGTGTCCTTTGGATAATAGGTTTGATTCTTGCCCATACATTGGTGTTCAATCATATTCACTTGATGGGTTATGCCACTCCAATGCCCTATGTCTATGCACTCATCATTTTACCCCACGGCACAGCACGATGGATTTATGTGGTGCTGGGTTTCTGCATTGGGATAGTCATTGACATCTTGTCGAACACCGTGGGAGCTGCTGCTGCTGCCTTGACTTTGGTGGGACTTGTCACTCCGCTTTTGTTGCGTACGTTTGCTCCCGACGATAAACTGGAGGAGGAATTTACACCTTCGATTAAAACGATGCAATGGGGAGGTTTTTTGAAATTTGCGGTAGTGGTGACACTCATCCACACCTTGGTGTTTTTTCTTCTCGAAACCTTCTCTCTCTTCGATGCTCAAGAGATTTTGATAAAAGTGGGAAGTAGCACGGCACTAACGGTGATTTTTATGATGACATTTGAGAAATTGAGAAATACCTCTCGAAATACATAAACAAGCACCATACAGAGAAGAAAAAGAGATGGGACAGTGACGCCCTATCGGATGTCAAAACGGTGCTATACAATAATAGCGTATATGATGGAGCATCGCTCAACAACTAAGTTTCTAACGATAAACGCATAGATAATGCCTCAAGATTACAGTTATGAGAAGCGAAAATTCGTGGTAGGCGCGGTGGCGGCAGTCATCATCGTGGTCTACCTCATTCGCTTGTTCACACTGCAACTGATGAGCGATGACTACCGCAAAAGTGCAGACTCCAATGCCTTTCGCAAAGAAATCATCTATCCTTCTCGCGGACTGATTATGGATCGCAATGGTAAACTATTGGTTTACAACGAACCATCCTACAACATCCTCGTGACGATGCTCGATCAGCACGGGGTAGACACCTTGGATTTCTGCGAAACAGTGGGTATTACGAAAGAGGAATATATTCAGCGTATGGAAGAAATCAAGGATTCGAAGAAGAATCCAGGATATTCTCGCAATACTCCTCAATTGTTTATGAGCCAGATTCCTGCACAGGAGTTCTCAAAGTTTCGCGAAAAACTCTTCCGTTTCAAAGGTTTCAGCGTGGAGAAACGGAGTGTGCGACACTATGCCAGCGGCATTGGTGCACACATCTTAGGTGATGTGGCAGAAGTGAATCAAACTGACATTGACAGCGACGCTTATTACAAGAGTGGTGACTACATCGGCAAACTGGGTGTGGAACGCAGTTACGAAATGGCACTTCGCGGTGAGAAGGGGATGCGTATTATGCTGCGCGACGTGCACGGACGCACCCAAGGGAGATATATGGATGGGAAATTCGACACGCAAGCGCATCCTGGTCGCAACTTAACATTGGGGATAGATTTTGCCACACAGCAATTAGCGGAACGACTGCTAGAAGGTAAACTCGGAGCGATTGTCGCAATAGAACCTTCCTCTGGAGAAATCATTGCTATGGCTTCTTCTCCGACTTATGATCCAAGAAGTATGGCAGGACGCGATCGAAGTAAGCATATGAGTATGCTGATGCGCGATGAACGGCGACCATTGCTGAACCGCGCTATCAGCGGACTTTATCCACCAGGTTCTACTTTCAAAATATCTCAAGCACTGCTCGGACTTCAAGAAGGAAGCATCAATCCTAGCGTTGCTTTCCCTTGTCACCACGGTTTCAACTACAAAGGGTTGCACCTCGGTTGTCACGGTCACGCTTCGCCCATCAACCTAGTGCCTGCTATTGGCACGAGTTGTAATGCCTATTTCTGTTGGAATCTGCTCCGTATGTTTGGAAACAAGGGTAAATACGGGAGTGTGCAAAATGCTATGACACACTGGAAAGACCATCTTGTTGCGATGGGGTTTGGTTATAAATTAGGTATCGATCTCCCTGGAGAGAAACGCGGAATGATTCCTAATGCCGCTTACTACGACAAGGCTTACAAGAAATCGTGGAATGGACTTACGGTTATTTCCATTTCTATCGGTCAAGGTGAGGTGACTGCTACTCCACTTCAAATTGCTAATCTTGCGGCAACCATCGCCAATCGTGGACATTTCTACGTGCCGCACGTAGTGCACAGTGTGCAAGGAGAGCGCATCGACACCACTTACACCAACAAACGACGCACAAAAGTAAATAGACGCTATTATAATTACGCTGTCGCGGGTATGCGTCGCGCAGTGGAACAAGGCACTTGTCGCGGTGCAGACTTCCCCGGCGTGCAAGTGTGTGGAAAAACGGGTACTGCGCAAAACCGCGGTCACGACCACTCCGCATTTATGGGATTTGCCCCGATGAACAGTCCCAAAATAGCCGTTTGCGTTTACATCGAAAATGGTGGATTTGGCGCAGACTTCGCCGTTCCCATCGGTTCGTTGATTATGGAACAATACGTGAATGGTAAACTCTCTGCTTCCTCAGAATCCAAAGCCAACACCTTCCAACATCGTCACATCAGTTATGGCAAACAAGCGCGATAATCGTCAACTCAATCCCGCCTTCCGTGCAGATGGTTGGGTGCTGCTCATTTTCCTAGCCTTACTGGCTTTTGGATGGTTCAGCGTTTGCGGAGCAAGTCATAGTTTTGGCGACTTTGATTTCCTATCATTCGACACACGTCCCGGTAAACAGTTGGTTTGGATTTGCTGTTCTCTGGGACTTGGCACCGTCATTCTGATGTTTGACGACCGCTATTTTGATATGCTTGCCGACCTCTTCTATTGGGTGATGATGTTTATCTTACTCATCACCCCATTCATAGCTCACGACATCAAAGGTTCGCGCTCGTGGATTTCACTAGGTCCGGTGTCGCTACAACCGGCTGAGTTTGCCAAATGCGCCACAGCCTTGATGGTGTCGAAACTCATCGGACAATTCGGATTTACGCTCAACGAAAGACGAAAATTCCTCCGCGCAGCTGGCACGGTTTTGTTGCCTTTCGTACTGATTATCTTGCAGAAAGAAACGGGTTCTGCACTCGTCTACACCGCTTTCTTCTTGATGTTCTATCGCGAAGGGATGCCGGGAAGCATACTCTTCTGCGGTGTTGCAGCTGTAGCCTATTTCGTCATCGGCATTGGTCAAGGAGATGTGGCGTTGCCTGGTACACTCGCCTCATTGGGAGAAACCATTGTGATGTTCCTCATTTGGATTTTCACCGTGGGAATGCTCCGCATCTATTGTCCCAAACAACCCGAACACGCGCAACGCATATTATTATGGGGCATCGGCTTACAAGCTACAGCCTACATCATCTCGAGGTGGTTTTTCCCCTTCGACATCAGTTGGGTGCAAATCGTTGGAGCCGTAGCTATGATTGCTTACCTCGGTGTGCAATGGTTGGGACAGCGCGTCCGCACCTTCCTTCTCATTACCGCATTCTCCCTAGGAAGCATCGGTTTTCTCTATGCTTCAGACTATGCGCTCAACAATGTGATGAAGGATTATCAGCGCACGCGCATCCGTGTGTTGCTCGGTGTTGAAGAAGACAGAGATGCCTCCTACAACGTGACGCAATCCAAAATTGCCATTGGTTCTGGCGGACTTCAAGGCAAAGGATTTATGAACGGAACACAGACGAAACTCGACTATGTGCCCGAACAAGACACCGACTTCATTTTCTGCACTGTGGGAGAGGAAGAAGGTTTCCTCGGAGCAAGCGCTGTGTTACTACTCTTTTTAGCACTCATTTGGCGACTCATTAATCTAGCCGAACGGCAAACCTCACGTTTCGGGCGCGTCTTTGGCTACTGTGTCTTGTCGATATTGCTCTTTCACGTGTTTATCAACATTGGAATGGTGCTCGGCATTGCACCCGTCATCGGCATTCCGCTTCCCTTTTTCTCCTATGGAGGTTCATCACTTTGGGGGTTCACTCTGCTCCTCTTCATCTTCCTTCGCATTGATGCAGGACGCAAACGCAGATAACATCTCCAACAACCACTTTCGATAGCCATCCATTCTCGCTGATTTTCCATTTCCAGTTTCACCTCAAACTAACAATTGGGGACAACACAATATGACAAACCCAACTCCTGACCGCAACGAAACTATCATCCGCAGCGTTTTATTCATCGCAGTGGTATTACTCGCCGTAGGAATTATCGTTTATTTGAAACGCTCCACTGACGTGCCATTAACTCCAGAAGGAATGGCGGCACGCGACAGTGTGCAACGTATGGCTAGTCCCGACACCACTACTACACCTGCTGAAAACGCACCCACCCTCGACACGACAACAGAACAACCCACCGACACGGTGTCAGTAGATCAGCGTCTTCCCTCTGACGCAGGATACGAAGATGGCTATTTTGCAGGTTTGCAAGACGGACTCGACGATATGGAACGCGCCTCCTACGATGACTCTTCCAAATTCCCTACTGCTGAACAACGCAGCAACTACACCGATGCCTACAAGCGCGGTTATGCACAAGGCTTTGCGGATGGACAAGCGCAAGGAGACGCAGAACAAAACCTCAAAGAGAATGCCGAAAATGACATTGCAGCTCCGAAAATAGACATTCCAACAAAAAACAATGCGACGAAAGCAAATTCGGCTAATTCCAGCAACGCTAAGCCCAACACTGCAAAGCCCAGCGTCAGCAAACCCACGACTCCACACTCCCCAAAAACAGGTGTAACACTGAAAACTACAACCCCTAGGAGTAAATGATACTATTGAGGGATAAACAATAAATCCAAATCCACACGTTTCTAAGTTGCCGCCAATGGACTATTTAGCTCTCCTTCATCGCTATTATCCCGAAGACAATGCGCTTCGTCGTATGCTCCTCCACCATAGTCGCCAAGTTTGTGCACGCGCACTGAAAATCGTAGAGCGACATCCCGAATTGGGTGCCAATCGCAACCTTGTGGAAGCCGGAGCTATGCTCCACGACATCGGCATTTTCCTCACCGATGCACCAGGCATCCACTGCCACGGCACCGCACATTACATCCTCCATGGAAGTCTCGGAGCACAACTCCTGCGCAACGAAGCGAAACAGCTGAAAAAGGAAAAACAGCAAGCGGAACAGTTGAAAAAGGAAAAGCTGCAAGCGATTCAACTGCAAGAGGAACTTCATTTCTACGAAGCCCTAGCACGCATCTGCGAACGCCACACTGGCACAGGCCTCACACGACAAACCATCATCGAGCGAGGTCTTCCCGATCCCCAACAAGACCTTCTACCCGAAACCCTCGAAGAACAAATCATTTGTTATGCAGATAAGTTTTACAGCAAAAGCCATTTGGAACGTGAGCGCACCATACCCCAAACGCTTCAGAGTTTGGAGAAGTTTGGAGACGAAGGAGTGGAGAAATTCCGCCACTGGACAGAGCTTTTCGAATAGAAAATCGTAACTTTGCCCCAAATCTTTAGCAAAATCTATCCCTGCTCATCGGGAGGACAACGAGATTCTCTCACTATTTCCCTCATTGCAGAGGATTATTTTATTATATCTTTTCTATCAGACATCACACTTGTCACGCACAATCCATCATCGAATCCTACTGTGGGTAGTGGTTTTCCTCATTGGAAGCACCCTCGTTGGTTGTAATCTCGCAGCCCTCGTTTCGAGTCGTTCATCCCACCACTCGAAACCCTCTCCCACTGTGCTTTCCACTGCCTCCACAGCAGCGGACACAAAGAGTGTGTCCCAACACGCGCTGGGAGATATGGCAGAAGACACCACACAAGTGCTAAGTCTACTCCACAAAGCAGACAGCACCTTAGCCACCTCCACCGACACTCTCACCCCACAGACAAAAAACATCGACAGCACGCGTCGCAACGTAAAACTCAACCTCGACAGCCTGAGCCACACCATCACCCGCGACACCACCATCGCGGTGAGCAATGCGCGCGCACTTGCAGACAGCACCCAAAAAGACACCCTACGTCGCAAGACAGGCATTGAAAGCCCCGTCGACTACACCGCCAAAGACTCATTAGTCTATGATGCCACCACCGGATTCGCCCATCTTTATGGCGATGCCAAGGTGCACTATCAAAATATGGATTTGACGGCCGACTACATCACCCTCAATATGGACTCTACCATCGTCCATGCGCAAGGTGTGCCAGACAGCACAGGGCGCAGTTTTAAGGGAACGCCCGTCTACAAACAAGGGAGCGAAAACTATGAAAGTCAGCGTATGTCTTTCAACTTCAAGTCTAAGAAAGGATTCATTGAAAACGTGAAAACCACCCAAGGCGATGGATTCCTGCGCAGTGTCAATTCTAAGCGTTCCAACGACGGCTATTTCTATCTCGAAGATGCGCAATACACCACTTGCGATGCTGATCATCCCCACTTTTATCTCCAACTCACACGCGCCAAAGTCTCCCCTGGTAAAGAAACCTTCTTCGGCCCCGCATATCTTGTTGTAGCCGATGTCCCACTACCTCTCGCCATCCCCTACGGATTCTTTCCCTTCAACAAAAAGTATTCTTCGGGCATCATTATGCCCACCTATGGTGACGAAACCTCTCGCGGATTTTATCTCCGCGATGGAGGATACTATTTTGCGTTGAGCGACAAAATGGATTTGAAACTCTTGGGAGAACTCTACACCAAAGGTTCATGGGGACTCTCTGCCGAATCCAACTATGCGCAGCGCTATCGCTATCGAGGTAATGTTTTTGTGTCGTATCTCACCACCATCACGGGAGAAAAAAACCTGCCAGACTACAACAAAACAACCAGTCTCAAGGTGCAATGGTCACACTCATCAGATGCCAAAGCCAATCCCAACACTTCTTTCACGGCACGCGTCAATTACGCTTCGCAAAACTACGAACGTAGCAACCTAACTTCGCTCTACACTCCACTGGCTTACACACAGTCCACACGCGCATCCTCCGTGAGTTTCACCCACAACATCCCCTCACTCGGCATCTCTCTTTCAGGCTCAAGCAACATCACGCAGAATATGCGCGACTCATCGCTGGCCATCACCCTCCCCGACCTCTCCATCAACGTCAATCGCTTCTACCCCTTCCGCCGCAAAAAAGCAGTAGGAAAAGAACGCTGGTACGAAAAAATCAGTCTTTCTTACACTGGACAATTCACCAACTCCATCAACACCAAGGAAGACAAACTCTTTCACACCCCATTGCTCAAGTGGAGAAACGGTATGCAGCACCGTGTGCCCATCGATGCCACCTTCCAAGTGTTCAAATACATCAACCTCTCGCCCTCCATCAGTTTCAGCGGTCGCACCTATCTCTCACGCGAACGCCTCAGCTGGGACAACAACTTACAAGCCGAACGACGCGACACCACCTATGGTTTCTACAATCTCTATGATTGGAACGCCTCCATGTCGTTCAACACCACGCTCTACGGATTCTACAAACCTTGGAGCAAACTCTTCGGCACTCGCATACAAACCATTCGCCACGTCTTCAAGCCCAACGTAAGTTTCTCTTACGCACCCGACTTCACCACGCGCAACTATGGCTATGTCACCAACTATGTCTACACCGACCGCACTGGCAAGGTAACCACAAAAGAATACTCCCCCTACGCTTCAGGTGTTTTTAGCTACCCCTCTGGCAAACGCCAAGGAAGCATCAATATGAGCGTTTCCAACAACGTCGAAATGAAGATTAAGTCGGACGCCGACACCAGTGGGTTCCGCAAAATCTCCATCATCGACGAACTCTCGGCTTCAATGTCTTACAATCTGGCCACAGACTATCAGCCTTGGAGTCCACTTTCCACCAACATTCGTTTGCGCTTCTCTCCAAGCTACACCTTCTCTATGGCTGCGCGCTTTGAAACCTATGCCTACGAATTCGACAAAGACGGCAAGGTCATTGTGGGCAACACCACCGAGTGGAGCCACGGACGCTTCGGACGTTTCCAAGGTATGAGTCAAAACCTCTCTTACACCCTCGACAACAAGAAGATGGCCACCTTCTTCGGACTCCTCGCAGGCCGAGGATGGGACAAAGTGTGGGAAAACTTTGTAGGCAAAAAGAAAGAAGAAGAGAAACGCACCAACAACGATGACAACGACCTTGACGACGACAAGGAAGACGCCAACGTAGACCCGATGCTGCGCAAAAATAAATCGAAGAAAGACGAAAAGAAGGTGGCTGCAGATGTCGACAAGAACGGCTACATGGCTTTTTCTCTCCCCTGGTCGCTCAGTTTCAGTTATGGTCTCACCATGTCTGAAGACCGCACTAAGCCCATCAACACTCGCAATATGCGCTACCCCTATTCCTTCACACAGACACTCAATATGTCGGGGAATATCTCTCTAGCCAAAGGCTGGAACATCAACTTCTCTTCGGGCTATGACTTCAACTACAAACGCATTTCCATGACCACAGCATCGCTCTCTCGCGACCTGCACTGCTTCGAAATGACTTGTAGCATCGTTCTCTTGCCCTACTCTTCGTTCAACTTCTCCTTCCGTGCACGCGCTGCCGAACTCGCCGATGCACTGAAATATGAGAAACGAAGCAGTTATTCCAGCAACATCGAGTGGTATTAGACTCATCTTTACACCACCCTCTCAACCAACAACACCAGCGTTCAGTCACCAATATCTCACAAACAAATATCCTTATGAAACAACACTTCCTCTCTCTCGCCACTGTCCTCTTCAGCGGCATCGCTATGCTCACCAGTTGCAACACAAAGTCTGAATACGAAGAACATCAGATTAGCCTGCAAACACGCTACAACACCGTCAACACTATCTTGTATGGCGACCAAATCACCGACACTGTGTGGGTGAAAAGTACCGAAAACTGGACAGCTACTTTGGAAAAGAAAACCACAAATAGCGACAAAGACAACAATGCAGCTCCACTCACCATCACGCCACAGAGCGTGAAAGTGAAACAAGGTTACTACGCCATCACTCCCATTGTCATCGCTGCTGCTAAACCCTCAACAGACTCCATCCCTCAACACTATTTACTCCAAATCAAACCTACACAGGGTAAACTTAATAGCCTCACACACCATGTCATTCAAACTAATTGGCTCCACATCAACGGCGTCAATAATATAGAGGACTTCAACAAACCACATCTCGCTGAACAAATTGAGTACGAAGCAAAAAAACTTTATTTTGCGTTTACGCTCTACAATCCTCAACTCAGCACGCACGCCCTCACCTCCGATGCCGACTGGCTCACTGTGCCAGCAGAAGCCAAACAACCCAAGACAGGTCACCAAGTAGTGGAACTCAAAGCAACCGAAAACCCCACCAACAAACCACGCGTTGCCCATGTTTCACTCTCCTCTGGTGGAGTGACAACAACCATCACCTTTACCCAAAAGGGACGTCCCTAAACCCAAATCTGTTCAGGAAGTTATCTTCTCCATAACAATCTGTACTATAACGGTCTAATGACCGATTGGGGTTAAACGCTCTTTTGCCTTCTTTGTTATAAGGCCACGACCTACCGATTACAGCATTGGCGCAAGAGTAGATGATGATTCACTGCATCATTCTCCACTCTTGCGCCGTTTTCTTAAAGGCTCACCTATGAAGCGTTCACTCTTTCTTCTAGGCTGCTTGTTTCTAACAGCACTTCCCTCCTTCTCTCGCATCTTCGTACCCGCTGCAGCCCCCAACACCCGAAGCGCAGCCGACTCAAATGCCACAACCTTCGTGGCTCCCTACGGCAATTTACCCAAACTCGACGCCACGCTCACCCTTTTGGTCAAAGCGCAAGTGGCACAATCCACTCGAGCCATCAGCCTTGCCACAGATACCGTCACTCAACAGTTGACAACTCCCAACGGCACTTTCCCTCTCAACGGGAATGTCGCTTTCAACCTCGTCACCCTCGACGACAAAATTCCCCTTGTGCTACGCACCATTGAGCGTTTAGGAGGCACAGCACGTACCATCACTGACAACTTTCTTTTGGTGGAAATGCCGATTAACAAGATTCAGGCCCTTGCTCAACTTCCCGAAGTGGTAGAGATGTCCCTTCCTCGGCACGCAGAACCCACCATGAAAGAAGCGCGCCATATGTCGCACGTTGATGAAGTGCATGCTGGAAAATCACTCTACACACCCTTCAAAGGAAAAAACGTCATCATTGCCGTCATCGACCAAGGATTTGAGTTTCGCCACGCAGCTTTCCTCGACAAAGATGGCAATTCACGCGTCAAATGGCTATGGGATCGCTCTGGATATTCTTCCTATAAAAACGACGACAAGTCAAAAACACCCACTAGTCAAATCCCTATTGGCACAGATGCCCAAGACCGCGGAGCCAAAGGCCACGGCACACACACCACAGGCATCGCCGCAGGTAGCGATGTCGGCAACGGTCAATATGGTGTATCCCCCGAAGCCGACATCATCATGATTCCTTCTACCTTTGTAGACACAGAAGTATTGGAAGATGTACAGTTCGTCAAGACAAAAGCCAAACTCCAGCAAAAACCCTGGGTGGTCAACATGAGTTTTGGCAGTCAAGAAGGCCCTCACGATGGTTCTCGACCTTACGACCAGAAAATGTCAAAATTAGGAGGAGAAAAAGGGGGGATTCTCGTAGCATCAGCCGGCAACCACGGCGACATGAACATCCACGTCAAGAGCACCATCCCTGTCAGTCAGACACGCTATCTCTTTTTCGATTTCCGCAACAACAAGCCCCTCAAAGAAGAAGACAGAAAGAAAAAAATGCTCATTTTCGATCTTTGGACTCAAAGCACCGATGGCATCGACCGTTTGGAGGTGAAGCCTTTCTTGCTCATCAACAACAAAATTGACTTTATGGATGAGCCATTTTGGAAAAAATATGGATGGTTCGAGGACAATCAAAGCCAAGAAACAAAGAAAATTGAGACAAAAATTTGGATGAGACTCCCCCTCATCCGTCACGAAAAAAACGATTCAACCATTCTCTTCGGTCTGAAGTTAACTAACATCGCCAAAGACAAAGAAGAAATAATACATGGATGGTTGTCGCAAGAAGCAACCTACGTAAAGAAATCTATCCCCAAAATCCCATATGAACATATCCTCAGGGGAGACAACGACTATACTATTGCCGATGCAGCCGGCAACATCCCTGCTGCCATCACAGTAGGGGCATACACTAGTCGCAGCACACACCTCAACAAATTGACTAAAAAAGGCTACGACCTCAGGATGGAAGTCGGAAGTCGCAGCTATTTTTCGAGTATGGGCCCTGTGCTCAACACCTCAGTGAAAAAACCCACTATCCTCGCGCCTGGAGCACTGATTTGTAGTGCCTACAACAAGCTCTATCCCAATTTCGACAAAAACGATTGGTTGTTGTCCGAAAAAGTCACCATCAACGGAGAAGACTTCTACTATGCCGACGAACAGGGCACTTCTATGGCATCTCCCTACGTGGCGGGAGTCATTGCCCTCTGGCTCGAAGCCAACCCCAATCTTACCCACACCGACATTGAGAAAATCCTCGAAAAAACTTCTGTCAAACTGCAAGGTGCGGGCAACGTCTGGACTAAACAAGAAGGCTATGGACGCATCAATGCCTACGAAGGTCTGAAGATGGCTTTGAAGATGGAAAATGTTAATCCACAATCTGGAAACCCCACCGCCATTGAGCGCGTGTCGGCTTCAGCACAGCCCGTCACCCTCCAAGGCGACAAAGACGAGTGGAAAGTCTTGTTCAACAATCCCGAACGCACTGCCACTCTCTCATTCCTCGCCCTCGATGGACGCGTAATTCTGCAGCGCAGTTTGCAACAAATTGCCCAAGGTCAAGAGGAAAAATTCTCCCTTGCCCATCTTCCCTCAGGCGTCTATCTCTTGCGCGTCGCCACACCTGGTGCACAAATCACCCACAGGGTAATCGTTAGTCACTAATTCGGGAAAAAACGAATGCGCAGTTTCTTTTTGCGCAAACCACCCTGCTCTATCACGAAAAACTGAGAAATCGCCACCGATATTCTCAGTTTTTTTTGTACTTTCGCAATCTGCGAAGTCTTTTCTCTCAAACACATAGTACTTCGCCCTCCAGACTCTACTATTCATTTCCTCCTAATAAATATCCTCCTATGAAGCGATATATTCTCCCCGTGTTGCTTTGCACAATGGCATTCACTGCCCAAACGCAAACAAGCATGGCGCAAAACGACAACAACACAAAACTTGATCGCACGCTCCGCATTGTCCAACAGCAGCAAGTAGCCTATGCGCGCCAACAGCGCACCACACGCGGCACGGCCGAAGGGCAACTCACCGCAGCCGACTCACTCGCTGCGCCAAAGATCAACTACAACGGCACCCGACAATCGATCCTTGCTCCCCTCTCCCTCATCATCACCACTCAGCCCAACACTTCGGAGCAGGTGACAACCCTGCTCACACAAGCAGGACAACACGCCACAACCATCAGCAACACGGTGGTCACTGCCCGCGTAGCCCCCGAATGGCTCACCACCCTCTCCAACGACACACGCATCGTTCGTCTCACCGCTTCAAAGCGTTTGCGCCCTTTTCTCCAAAAGGCACGTCAGGTCACAGGAGTCGACCGCGTGCACGCAGGAGATAATCTCGACACGCCTTTCACCGGCAAAGGCATTATCATTGGCGTCATCGACCAAAGTTTTGAGTTCAAACATATGGGTTTCTTGGACGAAAACGGAAAGTCGCGCATCAAAATGATTTGGGACAGATCCAAAGACCTTGAGAAAGACATCCAGAGCAAGGCAGCTCCCGTCTACAATGTCGATGCGCTCACCAAAACCCACGAAACCTACGACCCAGGTAGTGGCCACGGCACCCACGTCACCAACATTGCCGCAGGAAGCAAACATCCCGACAATCCTTTCTATGGTGTTGCACCCAAGGCAGACCTTGTTCTCATTCCCTCTTCGTTTGAAAACAAAGAGATTATCGAAGACATACAAGCCGTGAAAGCCTATGCCAGTCGAGAGAAAAAACCTTGGGTAGTCAATCTGAGCTTGGGTAGCGTCATCGGTCCTCACGATGGTAGCACCGACTACGACCAAGCCATCGACCGAATGGCACAAGACAAAGGTGGCATCATAGTGGGAGCCATGGGTAACGAAGGTGACCAACGCTTTCACGCCTTCTCTTCATTCCAACCAGGAGAAACCAAACAAGTCTTTGTGCACTATGAGAAAGACCAAGATGGCAATGCAACAGAAGATGACCTCACCCACATCGATTTTTGGGGCATCTCTGAGGTGAAAGCAGAACAATTCACCGTAACTCCCGTCCTTGCTGTCAAGTCTTCTGATGCGGAACAACTCAAAGTTAAAAAGTTCGGTGCAGACTTCTGGAAAGAATATCTCGACGACGGCGAAGTGTGGAACGAAATATCCCCAAAGAATAACCGAGAGAATCATTTTGTCGGTGTGAAAATGAATAAGCTCCTAGAAGATTTGGGAAGTCGTTACAAGAAAATCATTTTTGGTGTAGAAATCACCGCTAAGTCCACCAACACTTCTGACGCTACGCTCCACGGATGGATTTACACAGAACAGCCTAACTATGCAAGATTTGTGCAAGCCAAGACTGACTCCAAGTTTGAGAGCATCAAGCCCGATAATCTCTACATCGTGGGCGAAGGTGGCGCCTCCATCCCCTCAGCCATTGCAGTGGGCAGTTTCACCACCACTGTCATAGACACGTTAGAAAGGGAAGGCGCGCACAGCACATTCTCTTCCAATGGCCCCTGGCTCAATCCCAACTATCTTAAGCCTGCCGTGTTGGCACCGGGTGCAAGCATTATGAGTGCACTCAACAAATTTGCTCCTGGCTTCGACAAGAATAATGCCGCTTACTCCAACCGATTCAACAACAAGGTTTATCACTATGGTTATATGGAAGGCACTTCTATGGCGACTCCCTTCGTGGCAGGCAGCATAGCCTTGTGGTTAGAGGCTAATCCCAAACTGTCTGCAGCCGATGTGATGGACATTCTCAAAGAGTCTTCCACCAAACACTCCGATATGGAAGGTGAAGATTGGACACCGACCTATGGCTATGGCCTCATCAACGTCTATGAAGGTTTGAAACTTGCGCTCAAAAAGGCAAATAAGAATCCACTCACCGCCATTGAGCGCGTATCGGGTAGCGCAACTCCAGCCACTTTCCACACCACCGCCACACAATGGCAAATTCTCTTCAACAATCCTGAGCGCACTGCCACCATTGAAGTCGTTTCGCTCGATGGTCGCTCTCTCTATCGCAAAGTGCTCTCAGCCGTGTCGCAAGGTGACGAAGTCAGCATCCCCACCGACTCATTTGCCACAGGCATCTATCTGTTGCAAGTCACCACTCCCGGTGCTAAAATCGCCCAAAAGATGGTGCGTCCATAAGGATGTTCGATTTTAGCCGTACCGCTCCCTCCTATCAGCAATCCCGCTACTCACGTGCTGTGAATGGCGGGATTGCTCTTGTTCTCCCTCCCCTAGAAGCAACGGCCTAAATCTCCATCATTACGTTACCCCTATAAGTATATGGGTGGAAATAGCCTCAAAGAGTGAAGAAATAAAGGAAAACAGCACTTTACCCTTTGAAATAACCAGAAAATGCAATGCACGCCTTGCAAAACAAACGTATCAACACTAAACGCTATCTGAGAAAAGGGCAAAGACAACAAAGTGCAGAGGAAAAAAAGAAAGGAGAAGGAGAAGAGAAGAGAAGAAAGCGAGGAAGAGGAGAAAGAGAGATTTCTGTACGTTTCTCTCGCACACGTGTATGTGCGCGCGCATTCCAACCGCAATGTTGTTTTTTGCTGTCACAAGTGTCACACAGAGGGAGGAAAATCGGAGTAAATTCGATAGAAAAGTGAGAAAATTCGGGGAAATCGAAAAAAAAACAACGAGGAAAAATGTGTTTTTCTCTGTGGTTCAGAGTCCTTTTTGGACGATTATCTCATCCGTTTGTTAAATTTCCCTCAGCGACAACCCATAACAACATAGAAAACAACGACTTAACAAGAAGTCTGTGACACTTGTGACAGCAAAAAGACAAAACTCCCTGTCAGTGTGCGCGTACACGTGCGCGCGAGAAGATGTGTTTATAGATATTTTTACAATTCATCACTCCCCCTTTCCTAGACGCAAAATAAAACGAGCCGTCGGTTGAATGAAAACGACACGTCGTTTATAAAAAATGAGCCGTCGTTTTATGAGAAATGATACGTCGTTTTCAACAAAACAACACGTTGTTTTATGAGAAATGACTCGTCGTTTTCTATCCTCGAAATCAAAATTTAGAAACAATCTAGCCATAGAC
>CAJPLH010000025.1 GCA_905371275.1 Prevotellaceae bacterium | reverse complement strand
GAACAAAATCGCGCAGAATTCCCATTTTTTCGTCACAAAAATGCGTATCTGAGAAAAATCTTCCGATTTTTCCCGAAAAACACTCTATAATCTGCGATTTTCAAACGCGCTGAGAATCGCATAATTCTCAACAACTTTTTCTCAGTTCGAAAAGTCGCGTTAAATGGAGGGGTAGGAATTGTGTCTTTTTCTTAAACCCAAATCGGTCGTTAGACTGTTATATAAATGATTCTTGCTCGTTGCTTTGTGATTTCTCTAAACAAGTAACTACTCTAGCGAGCTCCGGGATTGGAACTAGAAAATCTCTGGCTGGTCTGGTAGAAACTGCGCTACGGCAATGGCGGCATCTTCCAACGAATGAAGGGTAATTACGACTTCGCGTCGGAGAGTGGGCAAAGACACGAGGAGTTGTTCGTTTTCTCGGTGGAGTATCATTTGGTCGAGAAACAACAAGCCGGGGTGACAACACAATTTGTAGGTTGCTTCTTTGGCACACCACAAAGCAGTGGGAGTGAGAGTGGGAGAGAGTAGTTGTTGTTCTTCAGCTGACAGGAATTTGTGTAGCACTTTGTTGGCTCTATCGCTCTCTATTTCCACGTCAAAGCCGATGGGCAGTCCATTTGTGGAGAAGGCAATTGAAACCCATGGCTGGCTATGGGAAATACTCAAAAAAGGGAATTTCGTGGTATCGTCGCTTGGGGTTGCGTTGGCGTTTTGCACTGATGTGTGATGGGTGAGATGAGGGGCTCCCTCTTGATTGTAAGCAATACGCACGTTGTCTCCCAAAATGCTATGCAACAAAATGCGCGTGGCTAGCCATTCTGATTGACGCTTCACTGAACGAAATTGTTGAACTTCGAGGGCGTAGTTGGGGAGATGAGACAACAATGCCAACAATTGCTTGGGCGACTCTGTGAGTTTCCACAACCAAATGTTGGCATTGTCAAGAGAGATAGAAGTGTGTTTAGGCATAAAACACGGTATGTCGGTCAGAAAAAGGGCGTAAAACGAAATTTACAACTTGTAGTAATCAAAAGTCTTAGAAGGGAACGTCTGTTTTGGTGGGTTCCTCTTTTGCGTTAGGCTGGGGCGCAGTGGAATGCGATTTGGGTGTGAGCATTTCCATATTGTTCACCCATATTTCTGTAATATAGCGCACAATACCTTGGTTGTCGGTATAGTTACGCGTTTTGAGTTCTCCTTCAACGTATAGTTTGTCGCCTTTGTGCACGTAGCGTTCCACTACTTCTGCAATTTTTCTCCAAAACAGGAGATTATGCCATTCAGTGCGGTCAGGCACTTGTGTGCCATTGGGAAGAGTGTAGCCAGACGTTTTGGTGGCTAATGAAACACGGGCGGTGCAAACTCCATTTTCTACATAGCGCACTTCGGGATCTTTTCCCACATTTCCGATAAGCATTACTTTATTCATGGTGATGGTGTTAAGATGAAACGAATTAAGGATGGAGCTGAGCCTAGCTCAATAGTTCTTTGCCGAAGCGTTGTTGTTGATGGTATTACGTTTATCGTATACGATCGGCAGAACGTAGCAAAGTTTGGTCACGACGGATGGCGCGAAAAGCCAAGCATCCGAATACGAAAGCGATGACAGGAACTAACGCACCAACTTGAAGGATGTTATGAGAATGGTTTTGCGCGCTTTGCAAATTATAAACAACCAAACCGAGCATGACAAGGAAGCCAACTGTGGCGAGAATTGCAAATACTGTGAGAAGAGCAGCTCTACCTAATTTCTTGAATGAACAAAAAGCCCAACCATAAAGACCTATTGTGAGTATCGCCGTGATGCAAAGAACAATAGGGTAGAGGAAAGGAGCAGTAAAACCAGGCTGCTGTGTGTCAATGCCGTAGTTGTAGAGCAAAGAGGTGTTGCCGTTGACCGTAAAGCCCCAAACAGGGAATACGAAGGTGAGCATCATTAAAGCAATAGCCAAACAGAGATAAAGAGATTGGATGCGCTGAATCATAAGGTTGTTTGAATTGAAATTGAGAATAAAGGAAAGAGCATACAACAAAGAGACATCGCAAGAGCGTATGTAGCTAGGTTAGTCCCTTCCGTCTAATTGGTTAGGCACAAACTGCAATGCAAGCAGTTCTCAGAGAAGATGGAGAAAAAATGAAAGGTCTTTCAGGTCGAAGTCGACACCGAAAGACCTTTGTTTCGATAGAACAGTCGTTATTACTGCTTAGTCTTTGCTGAGCTGTTGGTTGCGATCTTTGTTGGGGTTTTTGAAGTAAACCTTACCGCGAAGGAACTCGTCGGCAGCAATGAGTGTGGGTTTGGGAAGACGTTCGTAATAACGTGAAATTTCAATCTGCTCACGGTTCTCGAAAGTCTCTTCGAGGTTGTCGTTGCTAGAAGCAAACTCTTTGAGTTTCTTGTTGAGATCCTCTTTCATTTGTGCCGAGATTTGGTTGGCACGTTTGCTTATAATTACCAAACTTTCATAGAGATTGCCGGTTTCTTCGGCCAAATCCATAAGGTTGTGAGTAACCGTGTTTGTGGGAGCTTTCGACTTCTTGTAGTCCATGATGTTTATAGAGATTTTTGAGATGCAAAAGTGGGATAGTACACGTTAGATGTGTGGCTGTTCAGAAGAGGGAACTTTTGCCATAAAGGCTTTGGCTCGATTGAAGAGTTGGGTGGCTTTGGGTATAAACTTTGATTTGGGATATTCATTGACAAAGCCGTAGTATTCGTCAATCGCATTTTGGAAGCGTTCCGGTCTTTTGTATTCTACACTCTGTTCGGCTAATTCAAATTTGGCACGAAGAATGAGAATTGCAAAGTCTTCTCTGCGTTCGCTGTAAGGATAGTCGGTGATAGCGTTTTGGGCAGTGACTACACAAGCTTCGTAGTTGTTGCCACTACTGCTACCGCTGCTCGTGCCGAAATAAGTGCCTAAGTCAAAGTACAATTTTGCTGCGGCATATTCTTTCTCGATGAGCTTGTCTTGCATCACAAAGATGAGACGCGTTGCTTCTTTGCGGTAACGACTTTCGGGAAATGCTTCAGTGAATTTCTGGAATTCAGTGATGGCCTTATACGTATCGGTCTGATCGAGTTCAGGCTCAGGAGTGTTCTCGTATAATGACACTCCAGCAAAGAAATGAGCTTCTTGAACGTAGTGTCCACGAGGATAAGTCTCGTAATACTTTTTGAAATATCCAGCTGCAGCGTCATATTCTTTGTCGCGATAGGCAGACATACCGAGCAAGAACAGAGCTTCTTCAGCGCGGTCTGTTCCTTTTGCACCAGCTATGAGGTCAGTGAGCAAGGTACTAGCTTTGGTATAACTTCCAGCATAGTAGTATTGCTTCGCTGCTTCGTATCTTTGGGTATAATCGCTAGATTGCAGCAACTTTTCGTAGTTGGAGCACGACGTGAGAGCCGCAACCATGAGAAGCAGCAAGGGGAGAGTCTTCTTCATGATACACTATTTGAGATGCAAAATTACGCATTTATAATGTGGCTGCAAAATATTTTGGAGCGTATTTTGGCCGTTTGTATCATTTCGTCGTGCGTTTGCAAGAGTTTTCTTACTTACGTAAGGGGCTGTGAGAGGGCATCATACGCTGCTTTATAGTTAAAACTGTAAGGAGAAACGGAGGTTTAGTTGGCGTCCTGTGAGATAATTGGGTACTGCATGCTGGGTGCTGCTCACATCGGTAATCCAATAATAGGAACTGACATTCCTGATGCCGAAAAGATTGAAGCAATCTAGGCCAATCCACGCATTGCGCAACCAACGACCGTAGCCCACGATGGGACGTCGACCGTCTTTGAGTTGTACTTTGAAGAGGTGATAACTCAATCCGAGGTCTACACGTTTGTAAGAAGGAGCGCGGTAAATTTGTTGTTCGCGCGTGGAGTGAGGAGGTCCAAAAGGCAAGCCGCCTGCCAGTGCGCCACGGAGTGTGACAGTCCAGCGTGTGCTCCCCGGAAAATAATCGGTGAAGAGGATAGAAAGGTTGTAGCCTTGGTCGGTGGGACGTGGTAACCAGCGATTGTTTAGTTTTTCGCGCGTGCGAATTAAAGAAAAAGTGAACCAAGAATCTGTGCCTGGCACAAATTCTCCAAAAACTTTTAGGTCTACTCCGGCTGCATAACCTATGGCAGTCTTGTCTCCTTCGTAGGTGATTCGCACATTTTCAATGCTATAGGGTATAAGACGGGGGAAATACTTGTAATAAGTTTCAGTCGTCAATTTGAATGGCCGATTTTTGAGTCGGAAAGTATAGTCGGCTCCAAGGACAAATTGGAAGGAACGTTGGCTGAGGGCTTGTGTGTTGAGTCGCACTTCAGCCTCTCTTCCGACAATCTGTGTTTGGCGCAATTCTTTGAAGAAAGGTGGTTGAAAATAAAAACCAGTGGCTAGGCGTAAGGTCCAATTGTCATTTGCCGTAGGAATGAAGCCCATAGAAAAGCGTGGCGAGAAGAACGACTCATTGTTCCAATTGCGATGTGTAAATCGAAGTCCATAGGTGAAATTGAACAAGCCTAGGAGAGAGTTGTAGCGGTAAGTATCTTGTAAAAAAGCCTCAGTAGTGTGTGCAGTGAGGGTGTTGGAAGAACGAAGCGCGTAAATCAATTCTAAAGCGTCTGCGGAATGGGGGAGAGAATAGCCTGACGAATCACGCATTTCCCATTCATTCGCCTTTTCCATAGCAAATTCCTTGCGCCAATCAGCGCCTGCTAGCAACTGATGTCCGAAGAGGCGAGTGCCATATCGAAGGCCAAACTTGAAGATACGCGCGTTGAGGAAATTACGCGCGTGCTCCATATAAGTGCCCACCCCTAATTGCGTTGCAGAAGTTGCTTCATTCAGCCAATACTGTCCTTGAATATCATAAGTTTCTCGTTCCTTTGTAGAGAAGTTAGACACTTGCGCTGCAATGTATGTGGAGGGAGAGAAGTGTCGTGTGAGGGTGGCAGCCGTGAAGAGAGATTGAAAACGGTCGTCTTCGTTTCCATCAAAATACACACGGAAAGAACGCGCATCGTAGAGCGTTCCGAAGTGAGTTTCTCTGTCTTGAGGAACAAAAGAGTAGTGGTTGTCCGCAAAGTTAGCGAGTACATCTAACGACCATTGTGGGTTAGGATGCCAAGAAGTCAGTAGTTGATAGTCGAGAAAGTTGGGATGATATTCTCCTTTTGTGTCAAGAGAACCCAGCAAATAGCTCGTTGTTTTATAGCGCATACTGCTCATCAACGAGAATTTACCATCTTTTCGTCCCCAACCAGCGTAAAGTCCTCCCCCCAAGAGGGAAGCGTTGGCACTAGCTTCAAAGCGGTCAGGCCGTTTGTAGGTGATGTCTAACACCGAAGACATTTTATCACCATATTTAGCTTCGAACCCACCAGCGGAAAAACGGATGCTTTCCACCATATCACTGTTGATGATGGAGAGACCTTCTTGTTGTCCAGAGCGTACCAACTGAGGACGGTAGAGTTCTATGCCATTGAGATACACCACATTTTCGTCGAAAGAGCCACCGCGTACATTATATTGAGAAGAGAGTTCGCTATGAGTGGATACACCTGCTTGAGAAGTCACTAGTTCCTCCACAGCATTTCCTGTGGTGGAAGGTGCATTGCGCGTAGCATCTAGCGATATTTTTTGTGTAGAACTCGTTTGTTTACCTTGTCCTTTTACCACCGCTTCGCCTATCATCACGGCATAATCGGGAAGAATGAAGTCAATGCGCACCGAATCCTTAGGCGAACGAAGGGTGCGTTTGCGCGTTTCGTAGCCCACCATTGCGCACACCACCACAACAGAGTCAGAAGAAAGCGTGTGCAGCGTATATTCTCCTTTGAGATTGCTCACCGTGAGTGCAGCCGTTCCAGCCACGCGCACAGAAGCCAATTCAATGGGAGTGCCGTGGCTATCGCGAACGGAGCCAAAAATCTTAAGGCGTTGAGCAGAAGTGCTCAGCGCGCTCAAACAGATGCAAAGAAAGAAAAGGAGAAAACGAAGTCGAAACATATAAAGAGTAACGAAGTGCGTGGCAATTTATTTTGCAGCAAAAGTTTGGTGTATGCCTTGTTCGCGATGTTCCAACACTACCTCAATACCAAATTTGTGGTGAATATGTTCCGCCAAATGCTGTGCAGAATAGACACTTCGATGTTGTCCGCCCGTGCAACCAAAAGAGAACATAAGATTGGTGAAGCCACGTTCCATATATCGGGCAATATGAGCATCGGCTAAGACATAAACCGCATCTAAGAAGGGGATAATTTCGCCATCTTTTTCGAGAAAGTCAATAACGGGTTGGTCAATGCCTGTGAGTTGTTTGTAGGGTTCGTATCGTCCTGGGTTGTGAATGCTTCGGCAGTCAAAGACGTAGCCACCACCGTTACCACTTTCGTCTGTTGGAATTCCTTTTTTATAGGAAAAACTAAAGACGCGTACGACTAATGGTTGCTTGATGTTGGGTGTTTCTGTTTGTTGCATAAGGAGTAAGTTCTATTGAACCCAAATCGGTCATCTGACCGTTATAGTGTAGCTCGTTATGGAGAAGATAACTTCCTGTCATCTTTCATTTTCTTGTTGGCATCTTGTTTTTCGTTCGTTCTCGCCGTAGCCCGCTACGCCTTCGAACCAACGGTAAACAATCTGCTCAACAATCAAATAAAATCTGTTCAGGCTCTAATGACCTATTTGGGTTGAAATTCTGGGAGAGATGCGAGTTGAAGTAGAGTTTTTGATAAAGTGGGATAATTATCTGCAACACTTTGCTTTAATAAGAGCGATATTTGTCGTAATGCCAAGGGGATGGACTGAAGAAAATAGGGCTTTCGTTCATATAAACCTCGAAGACCATAGGCACCCAGTACTTGAAGCATACGAAACAAAACAAAGAGTTGGAGTTCCGTTTTGAATTGTGAGCGATCTACTTCAATTAGTGTGGACAACTCGTCAAGATAATCTTCTATCAATGTTTGACGAAGAGATGCTGGATATTGCGCAGATGCTTGCCAAAGAAAGGAGGCGACGTCGTAGTGTAGCGGTCCGCGGCGCCCGCTTTGGAAATCAATTAACCAAGGTTGTCCATGGCGCACCATGATGTTGCGCGCCTGGAAATCACGATAAAGGAAAGTAGATCCAAAGCAATCGCAGCGCAATAAATCGTTAGCCAATGTCTCAAAATCGTCTTCTAAAGCTATTTCATCAAAAGGAAGTCCAGAGGGTTTGAGGAAACAGTATTTGAAATAATTCAAATCGAACATTATGGAGCGCAGATCGAAGGATTGGGGAGGAAGCAACCGATGTTGTTCCAACTCTGCGCCACCTTTTATTTGCACATTAGCCAAAAGACGAAGCGTGCTACGAAGAAGTGCGTATCCTTCTAGTGCAAGAGTATTGGAATCGTTTGATTCATAGCCTGTTTCTTTCCATTCAGCTAAAAACTGGTGCAATGAAAGGTCGCCTAAATCAGCTTGAAGATAGCAGAGATGGTCTTCGCTCACAGCGTATATCTGCGGCACAGGCAATCCCTTTGAGAGAAAATGATGCGACAGATAGATAAAAGCATCATTTTCAGCCCTATTGCTGCCAAAAGCTCCTACAAAGCTTTTACCATTAGCGTGGCAAAGACGAAGATAAACGCGATTAGAACCTGCGCTATGAAGTATCTCAACGGCAGAAGGCTCTTCGCCAAAGTGCTGAGAGAATAACTGTATAATAGCCTTTTGAGTTTGTTCGAGAAAATCAGACATATTATAAGAAGTAACTTAGTGCGACTGTTTCAAATTCATCAATTGTACCGCCACTAAAGCTGCCGTTTCTGTGCGTAATCGACTTTCTCCAAGAGAAATGCTTTGAAAACCAAGGGATGCAGCCAAACGAACTTCTTCAATAGAGAAATCTCCTTCAGGGCCAATGAGTACTAAACTTGGCTTTCCCTTTTCTACTACATCATAAAGGAAGGGCTTTTCTGTCGTTCCGTCTATGTCTGTTTGCGCATAGCAATGAGCAATGTATTTATTGCCTTCAAAAGGTTTGGTTATGAAGGTTTTGAACTTTTCTAAAGCGGAGATTTGTGGAAAGCGTCCTTTGTGACTTTGTTTGGCTGCACTAACTACAATCTTTTCAACGCGTTCGGTTTTCAGAACTCTGCGTTCGGAATTTGCACAATCCAAGAAATGTAGCCCATTGAAGCCAATCTCTGTGGCCTTTTCTGCAAGCCATTCTATGCGGTCGCTGTTTTTTGTGGGAGCAACGGCCAGGTGAATGTCAGAAACCCAATGTTGTTGCCACGCGTATTCGTTTTCTATGGTGACAAAGCACTGAGGGTGTCGCCCAGTACCAACGGCTGAAACGGTGCAATCAAAGAAATGCCCTGCACCATCTGTTATCCACAAGTCATCTCCCTCTTTGTGTCTTAACACCCGCACAGCATGTGCAGCTTCCTCCTCTGGAAGTTGAAGAGTTTGCGATAATTGAGGAGCATAAAACAAATGAGATTCCTTCATAAAAGTAGCTTATTAGACTGCGAAGGTACGATTTTTCTACAGAAAAGGAGATGAAAACCGCGAACTTCGGCTTTTTTTTCCTACTTTTGCACGTAAATTTATATCGCTCTATGGATCTCGTTACCGTAAAAGACAAACAATTCGCTCTCTCACTCTCAGAGGAGCGCATTCGCCAACGTGTCGCTGAGACGGCTGCTCAAATCAGTGAAGAACTTTCGGGAAAGAATCCCATCTTTCTTGCTGTGTTGAATGGATCATTCGTTTTCGCTGCCGATCTTATGCGTGGAATAACCACACCCTGCGAAGTCAATTTCGTGCGCTTCTCAAGTTATGATGGTATGAATAGCACAGGCACAGTGAAAGAGCTTTTGGGATTAAACCAAAGTCTCAAAGGTCGCACCGTTGTTGTGGTGGAAGACATCATCGACTCTGGTTTGACGATGCAAGAACTCCTGGTTTATCTCCAGAAGTTTGAGCCAGCGGAATTGAAGGTGGCTTCTCTCTTGGTGAAACCTGGTAATTTGCAGGTGAAGTTGAACGTGGACTACACGTGTTTCGAAATTCCTAACGATTTTATTGTGGGATACGGTCTCGACTATGATGGATATGGTCGCAACCTTCCAGCAATTTATACTGTTGTTGAAGGCTAATCTTCAACATTATAATAGATATACTCAACTATATAATAATGAAAAATCTCGTAATCTTTGGTGCGCCTGGTTCTGGTAAGGGCACACAAAGCGATATTCTCGTAGAAAAATATGGTTTTGACCATATTTCAACTGGTGATGTGCTTCGTGCTGAAATTAAAGCTGGTAGTGAACTTGGACGCACTGCGAAAGAATTTATTGATAATGGTCAATTGATTCCCGATTCCTTGATGATTGACATCTTGGCTGCAACTTATGACGCATTGCCTAAGGAACAAGGTGTGATTTTTGATGGATTCCCCCGCACCATTCCTCAAGCTGAAGCCCTCAAGGCGATGTTGGCTGAGCGCGGAACTACCGTACACGCTATGCTTGAACTGAATGTTCCTGACGAGATGTTGATGGAGCGTTTGATCAATCGCGGTAAAACGAGCGGACGTGCTGACGATAACGAAGAAACGATTGCAAAGCGTCTTGGCGTTTATCACAGTCAAACGATGCCCCTTATTGAGTGGTATGAAAAAGAAGGTCTTCGCAATGCTGTGAAGGGTTATGGCTCACTCGAAGAAATCAATGCAAACTTGTGTGCTGTCATTGATGCGCTTTAAGCATCAATGACAACACCGTAAAGAATATCGATGGAATCAAATTTCATTGACTACGTAAAAATCTATTGTCGCTCAGGTAAAGGTGGCCGCGGTTCGATGCATATGCACCGTGGTAAGTATCAACCCTTGGGTGGCCCTGATGGTGGTGATGGTGGTCGTGGAGGTAATGTTTATCTTCGCGGCAATCATAACTATTGGACCTTGTTGCACCTCCGATTTGACCGACACGTTTTTGCTGGTCACGGTGGAAATGGCGGAAAATGCTGTAGTCACGGCAGTGATGGTGAAGATAAGTACATTGATGTACCACCAGGCACAGTGGCTTATGATGCCGAAACCGGTAAGTACCTCTGCGACGTCGTAGAAGACGGACAAGTGGTGATGCTCCTCAAAGGTGGACGTGGGGGATTAGGAAATTTCCAATTCCGCACTGCAACCAATCAAGCACCTCGCTATGCACAACCAGGAGAACCTATGCAGGAAATGATGGTTGTGTTGGAACTGAAGCTACTCGCAGACGTAGGTTTGGTTGGTTTTCCCAATGCGGGAAAGTCAACCCTCGTAAGTGCCTTGTCAAACGCTCGTCCTAAAATAGCCAACTATCCCTTCACCACGCTTGAACCTTCTTTAGGGATTGTGCCTTATCGCGATGGACGTTCCTTTGTGATGGCAGATATACCCGGTATCATAGAGGGAGCGGCCGAAGGACGTGGACTTGGTCTGCGTTTCCTTCGTCATATTGAGCGCAACTCTTTATTGCTCTTTATGGTGCCAGGAGACACTGACAACATCAAGCGAGAATATGAAATTCTTCTCAAAGAAGTTAGCGAGTTTAATGAAGGGCTGCTTAATAAGCATCGCGTATTGGCAGTGACCAAAAGCGACTTGTTGGATGAAGAACTGATGGAAATGCTCAAAGAAGAGCTTCCAGAAGATTTACCAGTGGTCTTTATTAGTGCTGTGACGGGACACCACATTCAAGAACTCAAAGATTTGTTGTGGCAAGAACTGAATAGTGAAAGCAACAAGCTGCAGAGTGTGGCAGAAGGTGGTAGCATTGTGCACCGTGATCGCGAAGTAGAGCATTTTGATCGCGACTTCTCTGATTGGGCTGACGATGTAGTCGAAATTGATGACGATGACATCGAAGAACTTGAAGACTACGAGATTGAAGACGTGGAAGATTAAGTGGTTTGCTTCAAACTTCTACACGATAAATTCCAAAGAACAAGCAAATGGAATTGCTAGAATATCAATTAAGTAAAGGCGTACGCGCTTTTTCTACTCTTCGCAGCAGTGAGGAACTAGGAAAAGGCGCGTACGCTTCGTTTATGGCCTCTCCCTACTTAGGTTTTAATATCACACCTTATTGTGGAGATGCACCAGAACACGTGGAGAAATGTCGCCATTTATTGGCGGAAGAATTGGGTATCCCCGAAGATAGAATCGTATTACCCACTCAAACACATACCAACAACGTCGCAGTTGTAGATGAGAGCTATTGGACACTGGATATACGCGAACGAGCAGAGCGTTTACAAAATATAGACGCCTTGATTACTCAACAACGTGGTGTTTGTATTGGGGTTTCGACCGCCGACTGTGTCCCCGTTTTGTTTTACGACGAAAAATATCAGTGCATTGCTGCGGCGCACGCTGGATGGCGAGGGGTTGTTGGACACATCGCTCGAAGAACAGTATTGAAAATGCAGGAATTAGGCTGTGAACCCAGCGCGATACAGGTGGTTGTTGCACCGAGCATTGCGCTAAACTCTTTTGAAGTTGGTGATGAAGTGGTGTCAGCGTTTGAGGAGGCAGGCTTTCCTTCTAGTGTGATATTGAAACAATTTGCGAAAACTCACATCGATTTGTGGGCTGCAGTGGCTTTCGACCTAGAAAGCGCAGGTATATCTTTGCAGAATATCCAAATAGCAGGCGTTGATACGTACGAACACGCAGATAGTTTTTTCTCAGCACGCCGATTAGGAATCGAGTCAGGACGTATCTTTAATGGCATTTTGCTGCAATAACTTAGGCGTATATCAGCAATTATTCGTAAATTTGCGGAGAAATCTGTAACTTATTTGGCGAATTTGACCAGATATCACAGCGATTCTGTCGAACAGAAGTCACAGCCGGACATCGTTTGACAAAACATTATCAAGTAACAAGACACATTTTCTATTATAATGGCCAAAGAACTCAAAGATCTTACCAAGCGCAGCGTTGACTATTCGCGTTGGTACAACGAATTGGTGGTAAAAGCAGACCTCGCAGAGCAGTCGCCCGTGCGTGGGTGTATGGTAATTAAGCCTTATGGTTATGCCATCTGGGAAAGCATTCAGCAAAATCTTGATGCTCGTTTCAAAGCAACCGGGGTGCAAAATGCTTATTTCCCTCTCCTTATCCCCAAGAGCTATCTCTCCAAAGAAGCTGAACACGTTGAGGGATTTGCCAAAGAATGTGCTGTCGTAACTCACTATCGTCTCAAAACAAACGAAGAAGGTAACGGCGTTGTTGTTGACCCAGCGGCTAAGTTGGAAGAAGAACTCATCATTCGCCCTACCTCTGAAACCACTATTTGGAACACTTTCCGAGGTTGGATTCAGTCTTGGCGCGATCTTCCTTTGCTGTGCAACCAATGGTGCAACGTGATGCGTTGGGAAATGCGTACGCGTCTATTCTTGCGTACCTCTGAATTCCTTTGGCAAGAAGGGCATACCGCTCACGCTACTCGCGAAGAAGCTGAAGCACGCGCTAAGCAAATGCTCGATGTTTATGCTGATTTCGCCAAAGATGTTTTGGCTATTCCTATGGTGAAAGGTGTGAAGAGTGCAAATGAACGCTTTGCAGGAGCACTTGAAACTTACACCATTGAGGGAATGATGCAAGATGGTAAGGCGTTGCAAAGTGGTACTTCTCACTTCCTAGGACAAAACTTCGGTAAGGCCTTTGATGTGAAATTTGTCAACAAGGATAACCAAGAAGAATATGCTTGGGCTACATCTTGGGGAGTCTCAACTCGTTTGATGGGTGCCTTGATTATGAGCCACTCTGATGATAACGGTTTAGTACTTCCTCCACACGTAGCACCCATTCAAGTGGTCATTGTTCCTATTTTCAAGAATGGCGAACAAGAAAAGTTTGATGCAGTGCTTGGAGAATTGGCTAAAAAACTTCAGGCTAAGGGCATCCGCGTGAAGTATGACAATGCAGAAAACAAGCGTCCTGGATTTAAGTTTGCTGATTACGAATTGAAGGGTGTTCCCGTTCGTCTCGTGATGGGAGGACGCGACTTAGAAAACGGCACCATTGAGGTGATGCGCCGCGACACCTTGGAAAAAGAAACTCTCTCTTTTGAAGGTATTGAAGAAAAGGTCGTTGCTTTGTTGGAAGAAATCCAAGAAAACATCTATCAAAAGGCTTTGAAACTTCGCGAAGAAAAGACCTATACTTGCACCACTTACGATGATTTCAAAGAGCGCATCAAAGACGGTGGCTTCTTCATCTACGATTGGGATGGAACTTCCGAAACGGAAGAACAACTAAAAGCAGACACACAAGCTACTATTCGTTGTATTCCTGATGCTTTGTCGCAAGACAATTTGGGAACCGATATGATCAGCGGCAAACCCGCAGTAGCTCGTGTCTACATCGCTAGAAGTTACTAACCACCAGCACCTCATCACAAATTTCCTATAACAGTTATAGCGAAAACATCATGCTATTCCCGTTGATAGCACGTTATGAATAGTGTCGATACGCAATATAATATGACCACGCAACAGCAGTTTGAACAAGCCATAGCTTTGTGCCGTGACATTTTTGTCAAGAAAATGTACGACTACGGCACTGCGTGGCGCGTGCTTCGCATACCATCGCTCACCGATCAGATTTATATCAAGGCCAACCGCATCCGCTCTTTGCAAACGAAAGGTGTTTCCAAGGTAGGGGAGGGGATTGTTCCAGAATTCATAGCTATTGTCAACTATGCCATAATGGGACTCATCCAACTCGAATTGGGCGTGGCTGATGGTACCAATAAAGATGATTTGCACGATGAACGAATGGCAGAGGCCTACGACAAACAGGTTGAAGCTGCGTTACAACTTATGTTGCGTAAAAATCACGATTATGACGAAGCGTGGAGGTTGATGCGAGTGTCTTCTTACGTAGATTTCATTCTTACAAAGGTGTTTCGCACCAAACAGATAGAAGAACACGAAGGCAATACGCTCGTGAGTGAGGGCATTGATGCCAATTATTTGGATATGCTCAACTATGCCATCTTCGCTATCATCAAACTTGAGGTAGAAAAGTCTGAACAAAATGCCGAAGAGTAAAGTCACTTATGCCATACTTCGCACAATAACCCTACTATCTCAGTGGTTGTTGGCGGGTACGTTCCTGTTTTCTGGCTTCGTCAAAGCCCTAGATCCAATGGGAATGGAGCATAAGTTGGCCGCTTACTTTACGCATTGGGGAATAAACCTTCCCGCTGGTTCTTTGTACCTTGACGTTGCAGTCCTTTTGCTTGCCCTTGCAGAGTTTACCCTTGGGGTGTATCTCTTGTTGGGAATGCGCAAACGCGTTGCTGCCATTGGAAGTTTTGCATTTATGTTGGTGATGACATTACTCACCATATATATATATGCGTTTAATCCCGTTGCAGATTGTGGCTGTTTTGGTACTGCAATTACGCTAACCAATGGTGAAACGCTAGCGAAGAACATTGTACTACTCGCTTGCGCATTTATTGTCCTCACGCAGCGACGCCATTCCTTAAGAATCATTACCGTTCATACTCAATGGTTGCTGTCGTTATATGCAATGGTATATCTGCTAGGTGTCACACTCTTTTCGCTCCACTATTTGCCTTTGATGGAATTTACTCCCTACGAAACGGGCATTTCCATCCCCGAAGCAATGAAAGGGAAGCAAAATATGAGTTTCATCTACGAAAAGAACGGACGCAAGCAAAGTTTTGATATAGACCACTTGCCCGAGGACAGCACTTGGACGTACGTTGAAACCCAAACAGAAGTCCTTCAAGCACCAAGCATCAAGGATTTCTCTTTGACTGACAAAGATGGAGAAGAAATTGCTGACGAGTTGCTAGCCGACAGTAGTTTGGTTTACATCGTTACAATGCCCAATCCCTCCACTGCGGATGCAGGTTGTAGCGATAGAATCAATGATATCTACGATTTCGCCAACGACAACCACCAACGCTTAGTTTGCGCCACGGCAGGAAAACAATCAGAGATAACACAATGGATAGACCTCACAGGGGCTGCTTATCCATTTGTAGAAAGCTCCACCGAAGCACTCAACGCAATGGTTCGCTCCAACCCTGGAGTCCTGTTGCTCAAACAAGGACGAATCATAGCTAAATGGAGCAGAAACGACCTTCCTAATGAGGAAGAACTAAAAGCCATAACGGCTAATCCTGAACTGCAAATCCAACGTTTTGCCACGAGTCACGCATTGTTGAAGTTGTTTCTGTGGTTTATCCTTCCGTTTGGACTCCTTCTGCTTGCTGATCGCCTTTGGATTGGTCGCCGATATTATCGCATCTACAAACATTACAAATCCCATAATAAAAACAAAATGAGAAAGCACATCGTAGCCGGCAACTGGAAGATGAACAAGAATCTTCAAGAAGGTCTTGCTCTTGCCGCTGAAGTCAACGAACTTCTCAAGAATGAGAAGCCAAACTGTGAAGTAATCCTCGGTACTCCTTTCATCCACTTGGCAAAGGTGAGCGAGTTGGTAGACCATAGCCTCGTGAAGGTGTCTGCTGAAAACTGCGCTAACCACGCTGCTGGTGCTTACACTGGCGAAGTTTCTGCAGAAATGGTAAAATCAACTGGTGCAGAGTACGTGATTCTTGGTCACAGCGAACGTCGCGAATACTACAACGAAACTCCTGAAGTCCTCAAAGAAAAGGTTGACCTCGCTCTTGCTAACGGTCTTCAAGTGGTATTCTGCATCGGCGAAAGCCTCGCTCAACGCGAAGCTGGTGAACAAGAAGCTGTTTGCAAGGCTGAACTCGAAGGTAGCGTGTTCCATCTTTCTGCTGAAGAATGGAAGAACGTAGTCATTGCTTACGAACCCATCTGGGCTATCGGTACTGGTAAGACTGCAACTTCCGATCAAGCACAAGAAATTCACGCTTTCATCCGCAAGTGCGTAGCTGAAAAGTATGGTCAAGAAGTAGCAGACAACACTTCTATCCTCTATGGTGGTTCTTGCAATGGTAAGAATGCTCCTGAACTTTTTGCTAAGGAAGACATCGATGGCGGTTTGATTGGTGGCGCATCACTCAAGGCTGCTGACTTCAAACTCATCATCGACGCTTGGAAGTAATAGACAACACGTC
>CAJPLH010000024.1 GCA_905371275.1 Prevotellaceae bacterium | reverse complement strand
CTCCTTTCGTCCCTTTTTCTTTCCCTTTTCGCACGCTGTTGTGACACTTGTGACAGCAAAAAATTAAAATCGCTGTAGAATGCGTGCACGCTACGCGTACGCGTGAGCAATCCACAACAACTTCTCACCTCTTCACCTCCAATTATTTTGAAAGAGCACGCTTTACAAATCTCATTCCCTGCATATTATCAAGTAGACTTGTCATTTTAGCTCCTCCTCAAAAAAAATACGCACTTTGTCGCTATTTTTTCACTCATTGTCTCCATATCTCCCCATATACTTATAGGGGGGCATTTCTAAATTCTCCCTTTGTTCGTACAACAATGTTCTTCAACCCAAATAGCAACGCTTTGCCATCGATGAGCAAATAAGAGCCGAGCAACGTTGCTAGATTGGAGAAGAAATCGTAATTTTGTCAGTAAAAAATCCATCCACAATATGAAAAAGATTCTCTTTCTTGCTTTCATCCTTTGCTTCGGCTTCACTCTGACCAACGGAGCGCAAAGCCCTGAAAAAGCTCAAGTAGCCAATGTGAACAATTATCTTGTCGGTGCAGTGCCTGAGAAAAATGGTCAAGTAGTCTTTGAACAAACCTATGCTGTGCCGGGTAAATCTCAATCCGAACTCTTTGCAACGCTCAAAACATACGCGCAGAGCATTGTAGAAGGCGAAAACAGACTCCCCCACTCTCGCATCACGGAGATTAGTCCAGAACAAGGCATCATTGCCGCTTCTGTGGAAGAAACCTTATGGTTCAAACGTACTGCTCTTGTTTCCGACTTTGCAAGTTTTTCTTATCAACTTTTATTTGAAGTGTCGGACGCGCAATTCAAAGTAACGATGCGCCGTCTGCGCTACAACTATGAGCAATCAGACAATGCAGCAGACAACAGCGTGATGCTGGCTGAAGAATGGATAACCGACAAAGAAGCCTTGAAAAAGAATGGTACCCAATTGCGCCGCGGCACTAGCAAGAAGTTGCGCATTGGCACCATCAACAGAAAGAATGAGATTTTCCAAGGTGCCGGTGTGGCTTGCGGACTACCAACAGCACATTCTGCCTTCTAACTCAAATCGCATACAATCGGAGGAGGTAGAAAAACGTCCAGACTTTATGAAAAAAACTATGCAATTTATTCGCACTTGGATGCTAGCCATCGCCCTCGTCCTGGGTGTTGTGCTATACTTTCTTGGCGATGCTTTGTTGCCTAGTGCAAGCGACAAGGATTTTGCGATGCATAGCATCAAAACTTTGCAGCCCATTCTCATCTTTGTGATGCTCACCATCACGTTCTGTAAGGTGGAACCACGCAGTCTGCGCTTGGCACGTTGGCACGGATATTTGCTGGCGCTGCAAACAGTTGGATTCTTGGGGGCTGCCCTTGCCCTCTTGTGGTGTGACGCCTCCCACCGCCCAATAGCAGAAGGCGCACTACTCTGCTTCATCTGTCCCACAGCAACCTCCGCAGCGGTGATTACGGATAAACTCAAGGGCAGTGTGTCGGGAGTTGTTTCCTATACTTTTTTGGCGAACATTCTAGCCGCCTTGTTCATTCCAGCGCTTGCCAGTTTATTCCTTCCCTCACAACAGGACTTTTTGTCCTCTTTGTGGCGCATCCTATCGAAAGTTTTTCCGATGCTCATTTTCCCGTTTTTTATAGCGTGGAGCATTCGCACATTTTTTCCTCAGATGTTGAAAATCATCTTGGCTATCAAAGATTTGGCATTCTACATTTGGGCTGTTTGTCTCACACTGGCCATCACCACAAGCACCAGTGCCTTGCTGCATAGTCACGCTCCGTTCACGATCTTGATGTCCATCTGTTGCGTGAGTTTCATAAGTTGCGCGTTGCAATTCGGTTTGGGGCGCGTCGTTGGTCGACGTTATGGGGAAATGGTCGCTGCTTCACAAGGCATCGGACAGAAAAACACGGTCTTTGCTATTTGGGCTGGCTTCACTTTCTTTGATCCGCTATCTTCCTTGGCAGGCGGATTTTATAGCATCTTCCACAACCTGTGGAACAGTTATCAACTAGCGCAGCAGAACAAACAGCAACGACGAGCCTAAAGATGCCAACAAGAAAATGAATGATGACAGGAAGTTTTCTTCTCCATAACGAGCGGCACTACAACGGTCTAACGACCAATTGGGGTTAAATGCTGCGGATGGATATTTGGTAGAACGCAAAAAATATAGTACCTTTGCTTTGTCTTAGCAGGGGTGTAGCTCACGCTCTGTGTTTCGCAAGATAAGTTGTTAGCAAGCTGCTTGCGCACAGCAGACGTGGCTTTTGCTTTGCCCCTTTTCAACATTCACTCCTTTTCAACATTCACTTCTCCGTCTTCACCCTTTTCATAGGTATCGTATGATAGAAAAGCATTTCTTCTTGGAAGATGCAGATCCCGCCATTTTCTTCGGAGCGGGCAATGCCAACCTGCGCTTAGTGCGTGCGCTGCGTCCCAAACTTCGCATAATGGGTCGGGACAATGTGCTCAAAGTGATGGGGGCAGAAGAGGATATGGCTGAATTTGAAGAAAGTTTCAAGCGTCTTCAACAATATTGTGTGCATCACAATCAGCTCGATGAAGAACAGGTGATTCAGATGCTGAAAAACACAGCGACTCACACTGAGCACAGCGACAACGAAACGATTGTGTATTCTATGGGCGGAAAACCCATTGTTCCTCGAAGTGCTAACCAGCGCAAAGTGGTGGAGGCTTATCAAAAAAATGATATGCTTTTCATCTCTGGCTCAGCAGGTTCTGGAAAAACATTTTTGGCGATTGCTTTGGCAGTGCGTGCGTTGAAAAACAAGGAAGTAAAGAAGATTATCTTGAGTCGTCCCGCTGTGGAAGCTGGTGAAAAATTGGGTTTTCTTCCGGGAGATATGAAAGATAAGATTGATCCTTACCTTCAACCGCTCTATGACGCGCTTCAAGAGATGCTTCCTGCCATGAAGTTGCAAGAATACATTGAGAATCGTGTCATTCAAATAGCTCCATTGGCTTTTATGCGTGGACGTACGCTCAACGATGCTGTCGTGATTTTGGATGAAGCGCAAAACACGACAACTGCGCAAATCAAAATGTTTCTCACACGTATGGGTTGGAACACTAAAATGATGGTGACTGGCGACCCTACGCAAATAGACTTGGCTCCCTCACAACGAAGTGGTCTGACTGAAGCCAGCCGCATTTTGCGCGATGTCAAAGGCATTGCCTTCATTGATATGCAACAAGAAGACATTGTGCGCCATAAATTGGTGAGCCGCATTGTGGCCGCTTACGACAAAGACTCGGCGGCTCGAAAAGAAAAACAGAAAGAACAGGAAGCACCTACACAAAGTCCTGTTATGAAAGACTGATTGTCTGTTCATAACGCGCCTTGTGTAGGTGCTTACTTTCTACCAGATGTTTCTACCTAATGGAACATCAAGACTGCGCGGTCAATAAACGACAATGCAGTTGTTGTTTGATTTCCATTTGATGCACATCTTAATCGTGCATTCTCACAATCGATGGTGCGATGCGCGCTGTTTTGCCAATCGTTGCAAGACATTGCAAGCCATTGTAAACCATTCCTTTTCACTCTTCGCAATTTATCCCTCAAATTTCTCTATAATATGAGTGCTCTTACAAAAACCGATTTCCATTTTGTTGGACAAAAAAGTGTGTACCACGGTAAGGTGCGCGATGTGTATAACCTTGGCGAACGCCTTGCTATGGTGGCTACTGACCGTATCTCCGCTTTTGACGTTGTGCTCCCAGAAGGTATTCCTTTCAAAGGTCAAATGTTGAACCAAATTGCAGCTAAGTTTTTGGATGCAACTACCGACATTTGCCCCAACTGGAAACTGGCTACTCCCGATCCAATGGTTACTGTTGGTCTTCTCTGCGAAGGTTTTCCCATTGAAATGATTGTGCGCGGCTATCTTTGCGGTAGTGCATGGCGCGCTTACAAAAGTGGTGTGCGTGAAATCTGCGGCATCCGTCTCCCCGAAGGTATGCGTGAAAATGAGAAGTTCCCCACTCCTATTGTAACTCCCACTACTAAGGCTGAAATTGGCGAACACGATGCGGACATTTCCAAAGAAGAAATTTTGGCTCAAGGTTTGGCTACTCCCGAAGAATACGAAGTGTTGGAGAAATATACTTTGGCTCTATTCGAGAGAGGTACGAAAATGGCTGCTGAACGCGGTCTTATCCTCGTAGATACAAAGTATGAGTTTGGTAAACACAAGGGTGAAATCTATTTGATGGACGAAATCCATACTCCCGACTCTAGCCGCTACTTCTATGCTGAGGGTTACGAGGAACGCTTCGCTAAGGGTGAACCTCAAAAGCAACTTTCTAAGGAATTTGTGCGCGAATGGTTGATGGAAAATGGTTTCCAAGGCAAAGAAGGACAACAAGTGCCTGAAATGACGCCTGAAATTGTAGCGGGTATTTCTGAACGCTACATCGAACTCTACGAACACATTACGGGCGAACGATTTAACCGCGAAGAGGATGAAAATCTTGCTGCTCGCATTGAAAAGAACGTTAGCGAATATCTCGCACAATAAGAAAGAAACAGACGCTAGTACGTCTTGAGTCTGACACAACAGACTAGATAAAATCAAAGAGGCTGCATCAAACTAACGAGTTTGACACAGCCTCTTCTTTTTGTGAGTGGGTGTGAGTGTTAGATTTTAACCAAAACGTTAGAAACAACGCTTCTCTCCTTGACCATTGACGTAGATTTGTCCAGCTTGTGGCTGCTCTACGCGTTGTCCTTGGAGATTGAACCACACGTTAGGCTTAGCAGTTCCACGCAAACGAGAGATATTTGTCACCGTTTCTGTCTCATCGCGCACTACATACTTTCCATCGCGTTGTTCGGTGGTGATGACAAAGTAGCGGTCGCCCGTGATTTCATTAACATCTACAGATTGGGGGGAACCATTACCCGTAGAAAACACAACATTAACGAAGTAGTCTTTTGCCGTGATGTCGAAGGTTTGATAGTACCAAGTTTTATCTTTCACTTGCTTCGTTTCAGTGATGAGCTTACCAGGCCAATTTCCGTTCATATTGTTGTTGCCCTTGTTGTTCCACACATGGAAATTGATGGTCTGCCAGTTGTTTTCGTTGCGCACATATATTGTCGCTTTGTGTTCTACAAAAGGTCGAACGATATAGTTGCGCACCACAACATTGGAAACTTGACCATCAGCTGAGAGTACTCCTACCTGCAATGTTGCATTTTGAGTTATGCTGATGTTTCCATCGGCTGGAACACGAGGTGACTGTGCTGTGGGCGCTGTGCCATCGGTGGTGTAAACAAGAGTTTGTGCGTGCTCTGACACCCGAGTCACTTTTACTGCAAAAGCAGCATCATACTCTCCTGAGGGTTTGTCCAACAAAAGGGCATCTGCCTTGCGACTGAGGAAGTAATTAAAGTGATTTCCGCTCAAAACTTTCACAAATTCGTTTGCATTGGGTGCATAACTGTCCGCCTCATCTCCCAACACGCAAAGCAATTTGCCTTTGGTGCCTTCCACTGCTACTACATATTGTTTGGGAGCATTAGCCACCACAGAAGACACAGACGTGTTGGTGATACCAGCAGCACGGCGCACTTCTATCATGGCTTTGATGGCTTGTTTGTGGTCTAGCCAATGACGATAGAACACACAAGGTGTTCCTGGCATAGCCAAAAGATAAGCATTGGCAGCTAGGGTGTCTTTCTTGATGGGATCGAGTGGTTCGCTTTCACTACGCATTTGCGTGTCGTGATTCTCAACAAAGGTTACAGCATATTGACGGAAAAGATTGTCTGAATTAAGCGGTACATTGTTGTCGTTTTGAAGTTTGCTCCAATCTCCACTGTTGGCAGCATCGCGCACGGTGTAGCGGAAAGGGAAATCGAAGGCTGCAGATTGCGGAACTTTATCAACGCGTGTCTTCAAAACCCACAATTTAATACTTCTACTATTGTCCCAATACTCACCGACACTAAACTGAGGCTTGGTGGTATGGTTATATTGTCCCACATAATTGGCTCGATAACCTTTCACCATATCGTATCGAAAACCCGTGTAACCCAAATCTTCTAGGAGAAATTTGAGATAAGCATTATAGTTGTTGCGCACATTTTCACTGCTATGGTCTATGTCGCGACAACCCGACCAGTCTTCACCGGAATCATTGTTCGCACTGAGTGATTGTCCGTTCTGCTTTGCCCAAGTGGCTGTCTTGCCACCATCATCATTGCCGACGATGTCAGAAGGTAGCATCTTGTAAGTGACTCCTTTATAAGTTTCAGCAGGATAATCTGTCCAGGCTCCATTCACTCCGAGATTGTTGCGATGATTGATCACTACATCTGCTATGATACCCGTACCTTTTGCCTTATAGGTCTTAATCATCGAACGAAGTTCTGCTTCTGTTCCGAAAGAACTATTTTGATTGAAAAGATACACAGGCAAATAGCCCATGACATTGCTGCTGGTATTGCAATTACCACTTTGTGGCACCCAAATAAGATTGAAATAAGGAGCTATTTCGTTGCTTTGTGCTTCTAGTTTCTTCCAACGAGAGTCGTTGTAAGAATCCCAATAGAAGCCTTGCAACATGACTCCTTCATAATTCGAAGGCCATCCTTGCGCAAAGTTCTGCTGTGAGATGCCTGCTGCAAGAGCTAGGAGGAGTAGAGTTTTCTTCATAATACAGTAGTTTTGAATAAAGAAATGAGTTGCAAAGCGCGTTGGTTGTCACCAAACGAATGACGACTCTTTTCATAGATAACCAAAAGGGTGTGCCAAAAAATATGGATTTGACACACCCTCTTTGCGGTAGATACGCATTACACCTAGTAAGGGATGCGTGATAGGTTTACTTATTTCGCAGTCAACGTAGCGCGAATATTCTTACCGTTTTGTTGATTGAGGTAAAGACGAACGAGATATTTACCTTTGGTTGACTTCAAGTTCGGACCTCCAGAGGTGAGATTGTTCAATGAACCTCCAAGGTTGATATCCCAACCTCCATTGAAGCGGAACTTATATTCTCCATCAACAAAGTCTGTAGTGACTTCCCAGCAATCTTCTGTTGCATTGTAGGTCATTGGAGTATCTGTGTGACCATCGTTACCCCAATTATTGAGTGAACCTACCACTGCTACACGAGTGATAGCTGTAGGAGTCAACGTAAATTCATCTTTTTTCTTGACATCAGCACGAAGCAAATAAAGTCCAGCTTTAGGAGCCGTGATGTTCTGTTGGGCATCAGCAGCGAAATTTCCATCAAGCAAGAGGAAACTGTTAGCCTTCAACGAAACAGTTTGCTTCTTATGGGCATATTGCAAAGTGAAAGGTGCATCCACTTGAACAAAACCTTCGTAGTAGCCATTAAAGTCTTTGGTTACCAAGCTAGCCACAGTTTTGCCACCTGCTTGCACATCCATAGTTTCTGAATAGGTTTGAGCTACTGGAGTGAAACGCACAGCTGTTTCTGATTCAAAACGATATACCTCGTCATTGATATTGGCTAAGCTAACGACCTTCGCAGTCAATTGACGTTGACGGGGAGCCTTACCATAATAAGAAACAACAAGGTTTTGCAAGTCTGCAACAGAAACTTTACCCAAAGAGTCAGCAACCAATATAGTTGGATTCTGATCTCCCACTAATCCTTCAGCGGGAGTGAAAGTGATTTGATGAGAAAAGGCAGAGCGAGGCGCACCTGTAACAGTGGTCTTCAAAACTTCGACCTTAGCACCTTCACTTTGTTCTCCAAGCACATTCATATCAATTGCTTTCACACTGTCTACAACAGCAGTGAGGTTCTTTGATTCACCTTGAGGATGGGTTTGAGGTTTAGCCCAGTCTGTATAGTCTTCAGTACAAGCAGCGACAAGCGTAGTCATTGCAAGTCCTAGGAAAAGAGGTTTCAACATAAGAATAAAATGTTAGAAAGATGACTTTCCTTAGTGTCCTCCCTAAATGCTTCTACAGAAGAAGCAATTAGGAAAGGACTATCAGGAAATTCCGTTTTTATTTTGCTACTTGAGGAATGAAGTTATACTCACCAGTGAGATCGTTGAAGTAAACTTTGTAGGTTCCCTTCTTCATCTTCATATTGGATCCTCCCTTAGAGGCTACTCCATAACGAAGCACTGTAGAAGAACCCCAATTTAAATCCCATTTCTTGTTGGCTCTAAACTTCACTTCAGAGGGTGCATCAAGCTTCAAGACAGCACTCCAAACGTGGTTAGGAGCTTTATCCGACTTAGAAGCAGGGGTCATCACGAGGTCGTTACTCCATCCGTTGAAGTCGCCCACAAGACCAATGCTACCCTTATTAGAAGTGTCGATTTTGTCACTAGCATCAGTCATTGTAAAGGTATGCTTCACGTTGTCAATAACGATAGTGTAGTAGCCTGCCTTAGGAGCTGTGATGTTAGGACCATCACCGCCACCATCGCGATAACGTGCAGTACCAGGCTTACCATCAACACCGACATAGGCAAAATCCCAAGCAAAGTTATTACCATCCTTGGAGATAGTGGGTGAGAACACCTTAAACTCGCCTTTCTCTGGGAAGTAACCAGTATAACTTACGCTACCGAGACCTGTCTTCTTGTCATAATTGGAGTTAGCAATGGGGAAGAAAGGCAAAAGACCATTACCCGCATCTGCAACATTGTTGCTCCAAGTACCTGCGATGTCACTACCTACAATGTAGTCGAGTGCGATAGGAGCATCACTCAATTCTACATAATAAGGAGCAACTTGTACTTTCACAACATTTGAAGCAATGCTCACACTACCATCTTGAACGGGAGCGTTGACTCCTGCAAAATGTGCGTTAACGCGAACATAAAACTCTAGTTTTGCAGGTTTTGCCGCATCGTCAGCCCAAGTATAGAGCATATTGAGAGCTTTGTTCAAAGCTGATGCATTGACATCAACAGAAGTATTGTAATACTTTTCTTCGAGTTCAATGTAGTCAGCAACCGCCTTACCTGTTTGGTCGGCTTCAGCTTGTGCCACGGATGTATTGAAATTACCATCTTTAGACAATTGCACAGCATAAAAACCAACTCCCGCCAAAGGTGCTCCCTTGTCGGTCACATGGGGTTGTGACCACACAAGGTTGAGATTCTTGGAATTATGCAAATCAAGCACTTGATTAGCAAATATAGGAGTATTAAGACGGAACTCTGTGGGTTGCACCAAAGTGGGATTAGACTCCCTATCGTCAGCACAGGAGGAGAAAAGACTAGTAGCTGTGAAAACCACAAGTCCCATTGCGAATATCTTATTCATATCAATAATGAGCTTACGTGATTAATAGCCAGGATTTTGCTTGAGGTTCTTATTGGTGTTCAACTCCGTATTCGGCAAGGGGAATAAATTCATATCCTTGCTGAAGTTGGCACCAGTGATTACACCGCTCTTCCAAGCCCAATTGTAGTTATTGTTTCCTCCAAATTTATCGAAACGGATGAGATCAGTGCGACGGCGACCTTCAAAGTAGAATTCGCGTGACCATTCATCAAGAATTTCGTTAAGAGAGAAACTGGTGAGTTGACTTGCACCTGCACGTGCACGCACTTGGTTGATGACTTTTGTGCCTTCAGCAGTTGTGGTACCACCATTGATACGAGCATCAGCTTCACCAAAGGTGAGGTAAGCTTCTGCGGCGCGCATCAAGAAGAAGTCAGCATCTGGGAACAAAGTGTTTTTGGTCTTTGCGTTGTCGGTGCGATAGTTCGTGAACTTAGTTACACCATATCCTTCTACAAACTTAGTGGGATCACTGATCTTCAATGTGCGTTTCTTACCCCAGAACAAAGCACGATCGTCGCCAGCTGCTGTTTGTATAGCCTTAGTGGTGTCTTTAGGTGCTTCTCCTTCTGGGAAGAACTTAGCCACAAGTTCAGGACGGGCACGATGACCTTGCCATTTACCAGTGGTGTTGTTACCGGAAACAAACTGACCATCGTTCATATCATCGTTGAATGCACCAGCCATAAGGAAGAGTGTCGTACCATAAGAGGTGGTTTTCTCACCATCTTGCAAGAGTGCGAGAATAGCTTCTTCTGAAGCTCCATTGCTACCATTGTCACCCATAAAGAGTTGTTGGTAAGCTGTCCAACCATTGACTGCTTTTCCGGTGTGAAGTTTGTAAGGTGAGTCCATCACCATCTTAGCGTATTTCTTAGCCTTCTCCCATTCGGGTTTGCCCGTATACACCTCTGCATTGAGATAAAGACGAGAGAGGAGCAACCATGCGGCAGCTTTGTCAGCACGACCATACCCCGCTTCAGTGTCCTTTTCGGGTTTAGCCTCAGCCATGTTCTTTTCAGCGTCGAGCACTTCAGACTCAATCCATTTGTAAAGTTCAGCGCGGCTCATTTGTGCAGGCTTGTCTGAACCTACAGTCGTGCGGAAACCGATGTTGCCCCAACCATCCATGAGATAGTAATAATAAAGCGCACGGAGGAAACGCACTTCGGCAGTCATTGTAGCATCATGATTTTTTGCCACCTCCAAATAGTGGTTGCAAACAGTTACGCCAAAGAAAAGACGATAGTAGAAACCACGAAGGAAGGGATGCTCTGAGTTCCACTGGTTTTTATTGAGAGGTTGCACACCTTCGTCACCCCAAGCACTGATTGCTTCATCGGAAGTCAATTCTTGAGAGTTGAAAAGTTGGCGCAAGAAACCAGAAGTACCGCCATCGATACCGTCAACGTCAGAATCACCATTGGCACCTCCATTACCAGCTACGGCCATATTGGCGTAGCACTTATTGAAGAGGTTGTCGGGAGTAACAGTCATATTTGTCTTGGGATCGATGGGCTTTACGTCCAAGTCACCTACGCAAGAGCTAAGTCCCAAACTGAGTGCTAGAGCAGCAGCAGGAAGAAGGGATTTTATATATAGTTTCATAAGACTATGCTATAATAGGGTTAGAAATTGAGCGATACACCAGCCAAGATGGTAAATGGACGTGGATAGACATTTTTGTCGATTCCGCCAAAGACATCAGGGTCAATTCCTTTATACTTGGTAAGTGTGAAGACATTGCTAGCTGACACGTAAAGACGGCCATTCACACCCTGATAGCGCGCACCTTTGAAGAGGTTTTCGAAAGAATAACCTAGGGTGATGTTCTCCATGCGGAGGAATGAACCATTCTGAACGAAGCGATCAGAGAAGGCGTTGTCTTCTGTAGTCCAACGAGGTTGAAGACTATAAACAGGACGGTTGCTCAAGAAGCCCTTACCAAACACTGTAGAAACGTTGGCAGAACCTGCTTCTAAGTCATTGTAAACATAGTTATCGAGCGAAGCACGGAGGCTAAAGCCAAAGTCCCATTGCTTGTATTGCAATTTCGATGTGAAACCACCCGTCCAAGGAGCCATAGGACTCTTGTAGAAATACTTGTCGGAGTTATTGATTTTACCATCTCCGTTGCGGTCTACGTAAACACCTTCGAGGGGTACTCCGTTCTTGTCATAGACTTGTTGGTAAACATAGAAGCTGCTGGCAGGATGTCCCACGGCGTGCGCTTGAATGAAACCACCAGTACCTGCAGAAATGCCACCAGTTGGGACGCTGTAATTGTCAGCATTACCACCCACCAATTCAGTGATTTCGTTCTTGTTGTAGGTAGCATTAACACCAATTTCCCAGAACCAATCCTTTTGTGAAATAGCCTTCCAGTTAAGTGTCAATTCCACACCTGAGTTCGTGAGCGAACCAATGTTGCTGCTCACGCGGTTCTTAAAGTTAGAACCCGCAGGAACGTCTACTGTGTTGATGAGGTCAGTGGTCTTACGATAGTAGTAATCGATGCTACCTGAGAGTCGTTGATTCCAGAAGCCGAAATCGAAACCACCATTATAGGTTGTTGTAGTTTCCCAGCTGAGTTTGCGGTTGTAAGCGTTAGGCAAATCCAAGTGTCCGGTACCTACGATAGGATAGTATGAGTCAGCTGCGATGTTCGTGTTGTACGAAGCAAAATAGTTGTAATCACCGATACCATCTTGCTGTCCTGTTTGACCATAACCCAAACGCAATTTCAAATCGCTGAGCCACTCTACGTTTTTGAGGAATTGCTCATTATTGATTTTCCAACCGAAAGCGAAAGAGGGGAACATTGCCCAGTGGTTTTCAAAACGGCTTGAACCATCATAACGGAAAGTAGCCGTGAAGAGGTAGCGATCAGCAAGCGAATAGTTGGCACGACCGAAGAAACTTACGAGATAGTTTTCAGTCTTCCATTCATCTTTCTTAGGTTGATAAACCTTGCCACGAAGATTTTCAACATCGTTTGTTTGAGGATAGAAACCAGAACCTTTGCTGAAGCCTTCGCGGTAGAAGTGTTGCCATTCATAACCAGCCATCACATCGAAATGCTGTGTCTTGCTGAAATCCTTGGTATATTGTGCATAAGCATTGTAGGAGAGATTGTATTTATTGATTTTCTCCCAGCCAGAATAGCCATAATAAGTATTTGTACCAGAAGCAGGACTAATCTCTGTATCTTGACGACCGCCTGAAACGTCAGCACCAAGGTTCATATGAAGGCGCAAATCCTTCAAACCATGCACTTGATAGTCTAATTCTAAGTTTCCAACAAAAGCATTAGACTTAGCCACATCGTTCTTCAAGTCGATCATTGACAGAGGGTTAGCTGTGGCAAGGTCGATTTTTGTTTCAGGCCACTTGCTATCCTTAAGCACACTACCCTCTTGCAACCATTGGTAATAACCACCAAAGTTCTTAAAGCGAGGATCAGAAGTACGAACAGGCTTAGTTGGATCCATGCCCAATGCTGCACCCATTGCACCACCATCTGCATAGACCGTCTTAGCAAACATATACTTTGCGCTAAGATTTACCTTCAAATGATCATCAAGCAATGAGGGATTTACGTTCAAACTTGCAGTATAGCGATTGAAGTCAGAAGTACGGAGAATACCTTCTTGGTTGGTAGCACCAACGCTCGCACGGAAAGGCACATTCTTCACACTACCCGTCACCGTCACGTTATTATCAAACGACAAAGCGGTACGATAGATTTCTTTCTGCCAATCGGTGTTGTAGAACTTTTGCTTTCCATCTTCCATCACACCCAAGGCTTTGTAGGCGTCAGAACCTTCTCCATAGTAGGTCTTCACGAACTCTACAAACTGATCCCCAGACATTACCTCTTGCACACGGCGCTTTTGGTTGACAGACATACTTCCGTTGTAGCTCACCTTCAACTGAGCACCTTTGCGACCTTTCTTGGTGGTGATGATGATTACACCATTAGAACCACGGCTACCATAGATAGCAGTTGCAGAAGCATCTTTAAGCACAGTGAAGCTCTCAATGTCAGCAGGGTTTACCATAGAGAGGGGGTTAGAAAGACCCTTCACACCTTGGTTGTCCATGGCCAAACCGTCGATAACGATCAGCGGATCATTAGAAGCATTCAAAGAAGAACCACCACGAATGCGGATGGTTGCACCAGCACCAGGAGTACCGCTACTTGTGGTAACGTTTACACCGGCGATTTTACCTTGGATCATGTCTTGTGCATTCACCACAAGACCCTTATTCTTTTCATCGGGCTTAATGGCGGACACAGAACCTGTCATATCGTTCTTCTTGGCAACACCATAACCGATGACAACAGCTTCACTGAAACTATTGTTAGATTCTTTCAATACGATGTTGAGAGACTGACCTTCCCATTTCACTTCTTGACCTTCGTAGCCAATATAAGAAATACGGAGGGTTTGACCCACTTTAACTCCTTTGATGGTGAAATTACCTGCTGCATCAACGGTTGCACCGTTAGCAGCACCTTTCACCATTACTGACGCACCAATCAATGGTTCGCCATTTGCGTCTTTCACAGAGCCCTTGGCTACTGAAGACTTCTGTTGTTGCACGGTTGCCACCTCTGAAGGAGCATTGGCAGCCATCATTGCACCTGAAGGAAGTGCCATCAACAGCGTCATAAGACCTACTGACTTGAATTGCTTATGCATATATGGTTTAGACTTTTAGTTTGAAAAACCTATATTGATAATTGCGTGACGCGCATTCCCCACTTGAGGGAATTGCTCCACATATGTCTATGTTGTATCTTTTTGAAGAGTGAATTTATTGTATGGAAATCGCAAAACCACCTCCTACACCAGCCACAAGATTCTTGAGTACTGTTTTGTTGTTCACTTTTATCTTTTTAATGACGTAGGATTCAGGATTCTTGTTCCAAGCTGTTCCCTTTGCATCGGCATATATCGTTGCCGTGTAGGTCTTGCCTGGAGTGAGGAAGTCGAGCGCGATATTCGTTTTGTGACCATTGTCGCCAGCAGTGCAACCAATATACCAGGCATCTTTGCCTTTTGCTTTGCGAGCTGTGACCACGTATTCACCGGGTTCAGCCTCTAAATAAAGACTCTTGTCCCAATCAACGGCAACGTCTTTGATGAATTGGAAAGCATCGGGACGCGCTTCGTAATGTTCAATCACGTCGGCTGCCATTTGCAATGGACTATAAAGTGTGACATAGAGTGCCAACTGACGCGCTAGTGTGGAACGTACTCGACTGGTGCTTTCTGGATTCATTTTTGAAACGTCCATCACAAAAATACCAGGCGTGTAGTCCATGGGGCCACCGATGCATCGTGTAAAGGGAAGAATGGTCGTGTGATTTACTTCATTACCCCCAAAAGCCTCGTACTCGGTGCCACGCGCACTTTCATTACCAATCAAGTTGGGATAAGTGCGACAAAGTCCCGTGGGACGAGTGGCTTCGTGAGCATTCACCATTATCTTGTAATCGGCTGCCTTCTTCACAGCATAGAGGTAGTGGTTGTTCATCCACTGACTGTAATGGTGTTCTCCACGAGGAACGATGTCGCCCACATAACCACTTTTCACGGCATCGTAGCCATTATCTTTCATAAATTGATAGGCCTTGTCAAGATGACGTTCGTAGTTGCGAACAGACGAAGAGGTTTCGTGATGCATGATGAGCTTCACATTCTTGCTTTTCGCATAATTGCTGAGCCCTTTAACATCAAAATCGGGATAAGGAGAAACGAAATCGAAAACATAGTCTTTCTGATGACCGAACCAGTCTTCCCAACCTTCATTCCAACCTTCCACCAAAACGGCGTCAAAACCATTCTTGGCTGCAAAGTCTATATATCGCTTCACATTTTCAGTGTTGGCAGAGTGTTTACCATTGCTAGGCAATTTAGAATAATCGGTTTTACCCAACTGCACACTAGAAACGGAATCAGTATAAGCCCACTTGCCACGACCGGTAATCATATCCCACCATACGCCAACATATTTCACAGGATGAATCCACGAAGTATCTTCAATTTTGGAAGGTTCGTTGAGATTCAAGGTGATGCGGCTCGCAAGAATATCGGTAGCCTTACGTCCCACAATCACCGTGCGCCAAGGAGACACTGTTGGTGTTTGGAGATAACCTTTATCGCCTCGTGCATCGGGGGTGAGATGACTCACGAAGGTGTTGTTGTTTTCTTGATAGGTGAGGTGCATCGTGGGATAATCAGTACAAGCAGCCTCATGAAGATTGAGATAAAGGCCATCGTCAGTGCGCATTTGCAAAGCCGTCTGCACTGTTGTTGGACCTATGGGAGTACTAGATGCATTCTCAGAGATGGCACGTTTCATTCTCCCCCTAATTTCAGACAATTTCGTAGTCTGATAATTGTATTCTTGCGTATCGTAGTCGCCAGCCACCCACCAAGCAGTGTGATTGCCTGTCATGGCAAATTCTGTGAGTTCTTCAGCGACAACGAAATAAGTCAAATTCTTTTGGTCAGGAAATTCGTAGCGAAAACCGAGACCATCATCAAACAAGCGGAAACGAATGTTGAGAAAACGATTGTTCTTTGTTTGCTTCAATTGCACGAGCAACTCATTATAATGATTGCGGATGCTACTTTCTTCTCCCCAAACAGGTTTCCAAGTTTCGTCGAAGGAGTTATTTTCAAACTTCTCTAGGGTGAAATCGCTAAAGAAGTCTGCTTTTCTGCTAGCTTCTTTATCTGTAGCGCGCGAAGGTTTCCAATCAAAATCAGTACTCTTCTCACCATTCTCCTTTTTAAGCTGGTAACCAAGATGCGAAGGAGCAACCACCGTTTTGCCATCAACACGTAACGTATAAGTAGGACGTCCATTGTCGAGAGCAAACGAAAGTTCCATCTTTCCATCGGGGGAGGTTACTTTCTGAGCCATTGCACCAAGTGCGATGCAAATCAACGCTGCGGATAAGAGGGTTCTCTTCATATTGTATATTAC
>CAJPLH010000023.1 GCA_905371275.1 Prevotellaceae bacterium | reverse complement strand
TGATGTCCCAAGGGAATATCTAATTGTTTGCAGAGATCGTTGAGCTTGTTGCTATCAAATTGGTAGATGCTGCGGGCAGCGCGACAACTGCAATAATAGTCCACCTCTGGCTTATCAAGGTCGTGAAATTCCAACGACTTTCTGATGCACGAAATGTCGAATGAAGCATTGTGCGCCACCAAGACTGGGCAATCCTCTAGATAAGACAGGATTTTCTCCCAAACCTCGGGAAATTCGGGCGCATCTTCAGTGTCGTCAGGACGAATGCCATGTATTTTGATGTTCCAATAAGCATAGGCATTGTCTTCGGGGCGTACCAACCAGGATTGGGTTTCTACTATTTTGCCATCTTTGACCACACAGATGCCCGCTTCACAGATGGAAGCATGCTTACTTGTGGCTGTTTCAAAATCAATGGCTACGAAATTTACTCCTTCCATATTATAATAAGAAAAGCATTATCCCCAATCGGTCATTAGATCCTGAACAGTTTTTATTTGATTGTTGAGCAGATGGGTTGTCGTTGGATCGAAGGCGTAGCGGGCTACATCGAGAACAAACGAGCAACAAGATGCCAACAAGGAAATGAAAAATGGCAGAAAGTTATCTTATCAATAACTAGGTCCACTATAACGGTCTGATGACTGATTGGGGATTATAGTTTATCTAAACAAAAGCCACCCCACTCAAAGAGCAGGGTGGCAGTGAAAAAGTTACTTATAGAACGAGCTAGGATTAGCCGTTAACCTTCTTCATGTGAGCGATGAGGTCAAGCACCTTGTTAGAGTAACCGATTTCGTTGTCGTACCAAGATACAACCTTAACGAAGGTGTCGGTGAGAGCGATACCAGCCTTAGCGTCGAAGATAGAAGTGCGAGTATCACCGAGGAAGTCAGAAGAAACAACTGCATCTTCAGTGTAACCGAGAACGCCCTTGAGTTCACCTTCAGCAGCAGCCTTCATAGCAGCGCAGATTTCGTCGTACTTAGCAGGCTTAGCCAAGTTTACAGTGAGGTCAACTACAGATACGTCGAGAGTAGGAACACGCATAGACATACCAGTGAGTTTGCCGTTGAGTTCAGGGATAACCTTACCTACAGCCTTAGCAGCACCAGTAGAAGAAGGAATGATGTTGCCAGAAGCAGCACGACCACCACGCCAGTCCTTGAGAGAAGGACCGTCTACAGTCTTCTGAGTAGCAGTAGTAGAGTGTACAGTAGTCATCAAGCCATCAACGATACCCCACTTGTCGTGAAGAACCTTAGCGATAGGAGCCAAGCAGTTGGTGGTGCAAGATGCGTTAGAAACGAATTGAGTACCCTTCACGTAAGAGTCGTGGTTAACACCAGTTACAAACATAGGAGTGTCGTCCTTAGAAGGAGCAGACATTACTACATACTTAGCACCAGCGTCGATGTGACCTTGAGCCTTGTCCTTAGAAAGGAAGAGACCAGTTGATTCAACAACGTATTCAGCTTCTACTTCGTTCCACTTGAGGTCAGCAGGGTTGCGTTCTGCAGTGACACGGATCTTTTGACCGTTCACGATGAGTACGTTTTCTTCAGTGCAGAAATCGATAGTGCCGCTGAATTGACCGTGCATAGTGTCATACTTGAGCATGTAAGCCAAGTAGTCTACTGGGCAGAGGTCATTGATACCTACAATCTGGATGTCGCTGCGGTTTTCTACAGCGGCGCGGAATACGAAACGGCCGATACGACCGAAACCGTTGATACCTACTTTAATCATGATAGATGTTGTTATAAATTGAGTTGTTTGAATCAGATTTTGAACATCGAGAAGATGTCTTCTGAACGAGAAACTAAGAAAATAGGGTGTGTAGACACTTTTTTCAGTCTTTCGTACCGCAAAAGTACGAAGAAAGTTTTACTTTTGCAGTGCATTACAGATAAAAAAATCAGACTATATGTCGAAATCCACATTTTTTCAAGACTTTAAGGCGTTTGCGATAAAAGGAAACGCAGTTGATTTGGCTGTCGGTGTCATCATTGGTGGTGCCTTCGGTAAAATCGTTTCTTCTATCGTAAACGACCTCATCATGCCTCCCATTGGCTGGCTAATTGGGGGTGTGGATTTCAAAGATTTGTCTTTGAAACTTCCAGCTGCCATTGAAGGTCAGCAAGCGGTGACCATCAATTATGGTAACTTCATTCAAACCGTGTTTGACTTTGTCATTGTGGCTTTTTGTGTGTTTATGCTTGTTCGCGCGCTTCAATCATTGAAGAAAAAAGAAGAACCCGCTGCACCTGCGCCCCCTGCCGGTCCAACTCAGGAAGAATTGCTCACGCAAATTCGCGATTTGCTTGAGAAACAAAATAAAGCATAAAGCCCAAGTGGCGCGGACGCACGGACGTTTGCGCCACTTGCTCTTTTTTCATTGCTACACGTTCCTTGTGTTTTCTCTCTTATTTGTGGTGCCACTCTATCTCGAATGAAGGTACTGCATTTGCCCATAAAGCGTTCTAAATTCTATATATGCAACAGAAAATTATTATCCTCGACTTCGGTTCGCAGACCACTCAACTCATTGGGCGTCGCGTCCGCGAAATGGACACTTTCTGCGAAATTTTGCCTTACAACAAATTTCCGCACGATGATCCTTCTGTGATTGGTGTCATTCTTTCTGGTTCTCCATTCAGTGTTTATGACCCTGAAGCCTTCCAAGTGGACCTCTCTAAAATTCGCGGCCGTCTTCCCATCTTGGGCATTTGCTATGGTGCGCAATATATGTCGCACATCTATGGTGGAAAGGTGGAACCCGCCAACACTCGCGAATATGGTCGTGCTAATCTCACCACATTTGAACACGAGAACCCTCTCTTCCGTGGTTTCCACGAAAACTCTCAAGTGTGGATGAGCCACGGCGACACTATTACGGCTATCCCCGAAGGTTTCCGTTGCATTGCTTCCACTCCTCAAGTGAAATATGCGGCTTATCAAGCTGAAAACGAAAAACTTTGGGGTGTACAATTCCACCCCGAGGTGTTCCACTCGCTTCAAGGTAGCACTTTGTTGCGCAACTTTGTGGTAGACATTTGCGGTAGCCATCAAGACTGGAGTGCAGCGTCGTTCGTTGATAGCACTGTGGCAGAACTGAAAGCGCAACTCGGCAACGACCGCGTGATTTTGGGGCTTTCTGGTGGTGTGGATTCTTCCGTGGCAGCTGTGTTGCTCAACAAAGCCATCGGTAGCAACCTCACTTGCATTTTTGTGGATCATGGTATGCTCCGCAAAGATGAGTTTAACGCGGTGATGGAAGACTACAAGTGCCTCGGTCTCAACGTGATTGGGGTGGATGCTAGCGAAAAGTTCTTCAACGAACTCGCTGGTGTGGAAGAGCCCGAAAGCAAGCGTAAAATCATTGGTGCTGGATTTATTGATGTGTTCAACGCTGAAGCGATGAAAATCACTGACGCAAAGTGGTTGGCACAAGGCACTATTTATCCCGACCGCATCGAATCGCTCAACATCACGGGTAAGGTGATCAAGAGTCACCACAACGTGGGAGGACTTCCCCAAAAAATGCACCTCAAGATTTGCGAACCTCTCCAATGGTTGTTCAAAGACGAAGTGCGCCGTGTGGGTCGCCAAATGGGTATGCCCGAGCACCTCATCAATCGTCATCCCTTCCCTGGTCCTGGTCTTACCGTGCGCATCTTAGGCGACATCCCGCCCGAGAAGGTGCGCATCCACCAAGATGCAGACGACATTTTCATCCGTGGCCTGCGCGAATACAAGGTGAAGATGGACGTGGACACAGCACGTCGCGTGCTCGCGGCTGGTGTGCCCAACGATGCTCCTGAACATGGCGAAATAGAGGTATCACTCTACGACCAAGTATGGCAAGCGGGTGTAATTCTTCTCCCCGTGAAGAGTGTGGGTGTGATGGGTGACGAACGCACCTACGAACAGGCGGTGGCACTGCGCGCCGTAACCTCCACTGACGCAATGACTGCCGACTGGAGTCACCTCCCTTACGACTTTTTGGCCAAGGTGAGCAACGAAATCATCAACAATGTGCGTGGCGTAAACCGCGTTTGCTACGACATTTCCTCAAAACCACCTTCAACCATCGAGTGGGAATAACCAACCCCACCTCTACCCTACCTTTTCCTCTGCACCACAGTAGGAAGAATACAAAAACACCTCATTATGGCATCAAGTCATAATGAGGTATTTTGTTGATAGAGGTCTATCCTGTGGAAAGATAGGTAAAGGCGCAAACCGTTCTCAACTTTTCCAGAAGGACAGAGGGTGGATGGAGAATAGAAGCTACTTGATGTAACTTGTGAGCACCTTGATGCTGCTTGAGGGAGTCACTGTCATACGAGTGGCGCAGGCAGGAACAAGCACCGTTTCGCCTTGGCGCAAAGAGACGGTATTGTGTTGTAAATCGATGTTGTCGCCTTCCACAGTCACCGTGCCTTCGCCTTCTGTACAAATCAAAATGGTGAAGGAATCACGCACAGCTAATTCTTCGGTGAAGGGTTGCAGCAAATCCCAAAGAGAGGTAGTGAAGTATTGGCACTCAACCAAAGGAGTATTTTCGTTCTTACGCGTCACATAGTCCGTTCTATAGTCTGAATATGCCTTGAAGTCGATGGCATCTTTCGCCAGTTCCGTGTGCAACTCTCTAGGCTTACCATCTAATCCCATACGGCCGTAGTCGTAGATGCGATAGGTGATATCGGAAGTCTGTTGGATTTCAGCGATGAAACATCCACCACAAATGGCATGAATGCGACCCGCAGGTAAGAAGAAGACATCGCCTTTCTTGACATTGTGACGAGCTATGACGTCAGTAATGGTGTTATCTGCCACCATTTTTTCGTATTCTTCGGGGGTAATCGTTTTGGACAACCCGGAAAGCAGGTAAGCATCTTTGTCGGCTTCGATGACATACCACATTTCAGTCTTGCCTTTGGAACCATTGTGGCGAACACCTGCGAGTTCATCGTCGGGATGCACTTGGATGCTCAAATCGGAAGCTGCATCAATAAACTTGATGAGCAAGGGGAACTGATTGCCTGTGTTGTCGTAAACATGACGTCCTACAATCTGTTCTTTATATTCTTCGAGGAGTTCTACGATGGTCTTTCCAGCAAGACCTCCTTCTGCAACGATTGATTCATTACCAGGCACGCCTGAAATTTCCCAACTTTCTCCAACATTGCGTTGGTCTGTCTTGATACCTTTGTATGGTGCAATTTTTTCTCCACCCCAAACCAAAGACTTCAAGAGGGGATTAAACTTAATAGGATACAACATATTCATTAGTTATTTGATAGCTCATCTAGTTTAGAAAGTGCAAAGGTATAAGCGCCGAGTGAGATAGCAGCAGAAGCTCCAATCTTTGAACGCATAATTCCAATGCGCTTTTGTGGATCATAGACCACAGTTTCTTCTGAGCCATAAATTTTGATTTCACGAGCCTCACCTTTGACGAAGGCTTCAAACTCGGCATCATCGTCGAGGTTATATACTTTCATCAACACGCGATCGAGTTCGTCACCAGCGAGTGTGTGAATCTTACCACGCAAGGTTTTGAGGATGCTAGGCATCAGCAAGTCATGACTTCCCATGATGCCTCCACCAATAACGACAAGTCCATCCATGAGCGTAACGGCTACTCGAATGGCTTCTCCTGCCACTTCTCCCATTTTCTCAAACGCCTTGATGGCTGCTTCTTGATTGCCCTCTTTTGCTCCGTGAGCAATGGCGGCAATGTCTTTGGGTTCTAAACCGTGGTGGAGGTCGCCAGACAACTCTCCATAGACTCGCTTCACTGCGCGAATGGCTGCGCCATCTTCTATGATGACGTCGCGATTGTCGGGATGGGGCAAGCAGAAAGTTTCTACGCAGGAGTTATCTCCGATGTTTAGTTTGCCACCAATGACACAACCTATGCCGAGACCTGTGCCGAAGGTGTAACCAATGAGATTCTTATAGTGCTTCTTTCCACCTTGCGCGGCAATCTTGGCATTGACCTCTGGCAACACACCTCCGAGTGCTTCGCCATAGGCATAGAGATCTCCATCATTGTTGATAAAAACAGGGATACCAAACTTGTTTTGCAAGAAAGGACCAAGTGCCACACCGTCGCGGAAGGAGGGAAAATTGGGAAGGAATCCTCCAATAATACCATTGGGATAATCAGCAGGGCCAGGGAAGGCGAAACTGATAGCAAGCGGTTTTTCAGAGAGTGTTTCGATCACACGGTTGAAACCTTCGACCATCGTGTTTAGACATTTGTCTAAATTGTCGGCATTGGAAGGTAATGTTACTGAGAAAGAGGTGGGTTTACCGCCTTTCATTGCTCCGAACACCATATTTGTACCGCCTGCATCCAAAGTCAGCACAGTACGATTATCTTCATATATATTCATACTTTGATGTTTATCGTTGTTCTTTGTTTAATTCGGGAAGGAGAATGAAGTTATTACTTCATTCTTAGCGTCGAAGGCTGTTTACCCCAAATCTGTTCAGAATCTAACTATCTACTCAGGATTATACCACACAATGGGTTTTGCTCCCATATAGAAAGTGAGTTTTCCTCCTTTCACGATGTCATTATATTCTATGTAAGGCTTTTTCCACACTTGACCATCCAGCGTGATTTTTTGGATGTACTTGTTCTCTTTGCTGTTATTGACGGTGGTAATGTCAAATTTTTTCTTTCCGTCTTTGCTCACCACAATCGAAACTTTGTCAAAGAGTGGACTACCAAACCAATACTTGGTGGAAGCGGGTTCTACATTATAGAAACCCATCGAAGACAAGATGTACCATGCCGACATCTGTCCCACATCCTCATTACCGGAAAGTCCATCGGGCTTTGCTCTATATTGACTTTCCAATATCTCACGCACTTTGTCTGCCGTCTTTCCTGGATTACCAGACATGGTGTAGAGATAGACAATGTGGTGACTTGGTTCGTTGCCATGAACATATTGTCCTATCATACCAGACATATCGGGAGAAGCTCCTTCTCCGAGATCTGTGGGAGCTTTGAAGAGGGAATCCAAACGCTCGATCATCTTCTCTCTTCCTCCAAACGCTTCTATCAGACCTTTCAAATCGTGGGGAGCGAGCCATGTGTATTGCCAAGCATTACCCTCACAATAGTCATTAGCTCTATGTTCCGAAAAGAACGGATTGAAAGGTGTGCGCCAACCGCCATCAGCAGTGCGACCTCTCACAAACTGAGTTTCTTTGTCAAAAAACTTTCTCCAACTATAACTGCGATTTCTGAAGAATTGTTCGTCTTCGTGATGACCTAGCACGCGAGCCGCATTGGCTACGGCTGCATCGGCAATAGCGTATTCCATATCGTTGGCACAGGCTTCTTGATACAAGTCACAAGGAATATATCCATATTTCTTGCGCAAATCTTGTCCGCGCTCGTCAAGCATCACAGAAGCTTTACAGGCTTTGTAGGCTCTCTCTTTGTCAAAGCCATCAATGCCTTTGACGATAGCCTCAGCCACGGCAATCACACCTGGATTACCCACCATACAATCTGTCTCGTTGCCCATGAGATGCCACACAGGTAATTTTCCTTGTTCATCGTAAATATCGAGCATCGTGTTCACCATATCCGCACGCTTTGACGGATGAATGATGTAATATAAAGGCATAGCAGCGCGATAGGTGTCCCAAAGCGACATTGTCGTGTAGACATTGTGAGACTTATTGTAGACCTTGCCATCAGCTCCACGATAGGATCCATCAACATCAGAGAAGAGCGAAGGAGCAATCATCGTGTGATAGAGTGCAGTGTAGAAGATTTTTTGAGAAGGTGTGTCAGAAGTTTCGATCTTAATTTTAGCCAGTTCTTTGTTCCAGCGTTCCCAAGCCTGCTTTTTCGTCTTTTCAAACTCCCAAGCGGGTTGTTCCTTTTCCACAGCTTTCTTTGCCCCCTCCATACTTACCGCAGAGATACCCACCTTCATCAACACTTGTTCACCTTGTTCGGTGTGGAAGGGGAAGCGGGCATATCTTGTCTGTCCATCTTTTTGGATGAACATATTCTCACTCTTTGTAAAGGGTTTAGAAAATTCGGCATAGAAAAAGACTTTCTGCGCCTTCGCCCAGCCTTTAGAGTGACGCCAACCACGTATGCTATGATCGTCTACGACTTCTACGTGAGTATCTTCGGCTTTATCCCAGCATCCTCCATTCTCGAGGTCGAGCACAATTGCCGCCTCATCCGATTTTGGAAAAGTATATCGATGAAGCCCCACTCTGTCCGTTGCGGTGAGTTCTGCTAAAATCCCGTAGCGCGTGAGAGGAACACTATAATATCCTGGGATGGAAACTTCTTTCGAGCGATCGGCATACGACCAAAGTCCGCTTTCGGGTTTGTCCACTGTACCTCTTTCATACACGGACTTCCCAACTACCGGCATAACGGTGATATCAAACAGGTCGCCGATACCTGTACCACTTAAATGCGTATGAGAAAATCCTATCACCGTGCTGTCTGATGCATGGTATCCAGACGTCCAGTCCCATTCTTGTGGCACACTAGTAGGTCCCAATTGAACCATACCAAAAGGAACATTTGCTCCAACAAAAACGTGACCATGTCCTCCAGTACCAATGCGCGTATCTACGTGTTTGGCGTAAGTGTCCATCTTTGCATTGACACACGACAAAACACTGCACGACAAAGCCGACAACAGAGCCAACGTGCGGAAGCCTCTCATCACTTCTTTGAAACTAAATCCTCGGTTATTTTGCATAATCTCTGACAAATTCTTGATGTGTAATTCGGTGTTTCTTAATTTCCTGTTCCTTACGAATCACGTATTTCCCATTGATTTCAACACTGTCAAAAACAGGAGGGAAAAGCGTGTATTGCGGTTCACCAGGACAATCGGGATACATTCCCATCATACTAAACACTGCCCATGCAGACATTGCTCCTGTATCATCGTTCCCGGGTATGCCGTTGGCTCGCGTAGAATAATACTTTTTCAACAAAGTCTCCACCGTTTTCTTTGTTCTATATTCCTCCCCCTTAAATCGACTAAAGAGGAAAGGATAAGCTATATCGGGTTCATTTGCAGGATCATAAAGTCCTTCATCAAACACTTTCTGCAGTTTAGCCACAAAGGCTTTACTACCACCCATAGCCTTTGCCAGACCTTCTATGTCGTGCGGCACATAGAATGTATAGTTCCAAGCACTTCCTTCGTGAAATCCAGGAGTATTTGAGAAATCTGCTCCTTCTTTGGGATTGAAAGGAGAAAGAAATGTGCCGTTGCTGTTCAACGGACGCAAAGTACCTGATTCTTTACTATAATAATGTCTCCAACCTTTGGAGCGTTTTCTATATTCCTTCGCATACTTCCTATAAGCAGCCTTTTCTTCATTGTTTGTTGTTTCTTCTGCCAACTTATCCGACAACAATGCCAATGCGTTGTCAGCCACATAATATTCCAAAGCGTGAGACACGGAATTATCTCCCGAAAAGTCTTGTGCAAAATAGCCTAGAGGGATGTAGCCTTTCTCAATATAAGGATCTACATCAGGGCGAATCTTGTTGTCTTTCCCCACAGTATTTGCCGATTTAAGACAAGCCTGATAAGCCGACTTGATGTCAAAGTCAGTAAGTCCCTTCAAATAGGTATCTGCTATCACAGGAATTGCGGGATCGCCTTCCATTGTAAAGGTTTCGCGACCATACAATTCCCATTTAGGCATCCATCCCCATTCTTTATACATATCCACCATACTGCGTACCATATCGATTTGTTTCTCTGGATAAACCAAAGTGAGCAGTTGGTGCAGATTGCGACTCGTATCCCAAAGTGAGAACACCGTATACCGATTGTGACCTTTTGCCACTTTACCGATGCCAGTTTTCACCACTTCAATACCATTTTGTGCAGCATTTTGTCCTCCTTGCATCAAAGGATATTCTCCATTCACATCATTGAGCACATTAGGATGCAAGAGCGCGTGATAGAGTGCAGTGTAGAAGATTTCTTTCTGTTCCTCGCTTCCACCGCTCACTTTCACCCTTTCAAGCGCATCTTCCCATTGGCGATGCGCCTCAGTACGAACTTTATCAAAGTTGCATGCGGGCTGCTCCGCTTCTAGATTTTGACGCGCATTTTCACAGCTTACAAACGAAACACCCATCTGCACGCAAATCTGTTCTCCATCCTCTGCGTCGAAGGTGAAACGATAACCAAGGTCATCCCCAGCCATTTCGCGCGCATAGTCAGTATAGACCTTATACTTTCCTGCATATTCGTCCCATTCTGCTTCGGCCGTCATGTTGGGTTGCTTCTTCCAAAAACCAGCAACTTGCGGTTTCTTGCTCACGCGAATCACAAAATACTGTGGGAAAACAGATTGAGAATGATAACAAAAGCCACCACACAATCTCATCCCTTCAATTTCTGTATCGCTAATCTTTCGGATGAAACCACCCGATTCGTTCGTGAGTCCTTGTCCGAGATTGACAATGATATGCGCCTTTCCCTTACGAAATGTATAACGCTCTATGGAAGTGCGCATCGTTGCCGCCACCTCGGCCAAGATGTCATATTTTGAAAGTTTCAAGGCATAATAGCCCGGTGTTGCCGTCTCGCTCGTATATTCGCTCCCATACAACTTATAGTCTGTCAAAAGTTCTCCTGAAGTGGGCATCGTCAGAATGGTTCCCAACTCTGGACACCCCACTCCACTAAGATTGACGTGAGAAAAACCCGTGAACCAACAGTTGTCGGAAGTGTAGGGAGTAGACCACCATCGGCTGTCTTTGTCCCATTTATTTTTGTCCGAGCCAGTGACGTTGAACGGAGAAACGCTCATCATTCCGTTAGGACATACAGCACCAGGGTTAGTCGTCCCAAAATTGGACGACCCCACCCATGGATGCACATAGTCTGTCAACTTTGTCGCACTGGAAAAGAGAGGAAAAAGTAAAGCGATTACGGCGACAAGAAACCTCATTTCTATTTCAATATGTTGGTACGTTTAGTAAACTCAATGATTTCGGGAATATATCCAAAAGCCAATCCTGTCACGGTGTCCGCACATCCGTAGTAGACGGCGATTCGTCCCGTTTCAGGATCGTGCAATGAAGCACAGGGGAAAGTCACATTGGGCACATCGCCTGCCAATTCATAGATTTCACGAGGAGAAATCAAATACTGACCGCTTCTAGCCAATACCTTCCAGGGTTGTTCCAAATCCAAAAGCGCAGAACCAAAGGCATAGACATAGCCATTGCAAGAATGGAGCACGCCATGGTAGATGAGCAACCAGCCTTCAGAAGTTTCGATAGGCACAGGACCAGCACCAATCTTCATGCACTGCCATGCACTCTCTTTGAACTCAGCAGGTGCCATCACGTGACGATGACGTCCCCAAAACTCTAAATCGGGAGATTCGCTATAAAAGATATCACCAAATGCAGTGTGTCCTGTGTCTGATGGACGTGAGAGCATCGCAAAGCGTCCATTGATTTTCTTTGGGAAAAGCACACCGTTACGGTTGTAGGGCAAGAAGGCATTCTCCAGTTGATGGAAAGTCACAAAATCATCCGTCCATGCCAAACCAATAGTAGGCCCATGATGATCATTGCACCACGACACATAGTAGCGGCCATCAATCTCAGCCACACGAGGATCGTAGCCATAGCCCCATTCAGCCACCTCAGGTGCAGCACCTTCAAACTTGATGGTGTCGGGGTTCATATCCCATTTCAGGCCATCTTTCGAAAAGCCCACGTGCAGCGTCATTCTTCGGTTCTTGTCATCCACACGAAACACACCAGCATACCCATCCTTGAAAGGAACTACGGCTGAGTTGAAAATACTATTACTATCGGGAAGAAGATCACGTGGAATCACGGGATTTGCAGAATATCTCCACAAAACATCTGAACAAGATTCGGGACGATTTTCCCAAGGCATATTGGGGAGCGCAGCTCCTGCTATCTTAAGTTTACTCATTATGATAATTTAGTTTGTATTTCTGTCATTTTCTTCGTGGTCAAAGGATAGAAGAACAGGCACAAAGCACCTAGAAGTGCTCCTAACGCAGGAATCCAACTCATCAATGACTTAATAGCAGCCAATGTTTCCGGAGCCTGCACCGTGATGTCCTTATTATAGGCTGCAAAAGCAAGCACCTGCAAAAGGATGAACCCACCAATTGCGCCACCAAACTTTTGTGCCATTGAGGAAGAGGAAAATATCAATCCTGTGCTCGCATTGCCATGTTTCCAAATGGAATAGTCAGCCACGTCCGCCATCATAGACCAAATCATAGGTGCGCCTACTCCGATGCCGATGCAAATGGCGATTTGACTAACGATGAGTCCAATCATACCGGCATTCGTATCGACGGGGAGGAACCATATCACAGCACTCACCACCGCAATAAAGATGAGAGAACCGAAGAAAGTGGTCTTCTTACCTACTTTTTGAGCAAGAGGAACGGCAAAAGCCACACCAGCCATCTGCGCCAATTCACCAATGGTCAAGAACACCGCGCAAGTGATGAGTACGTTCGTACCCAATATATTCGCAAAATAATAAGCCGCAGCTCCTCCACGAATGGAGCCAAACAACAACTGACCTATTCCTGCCCCCAACAACAACCACCAAGGACTGTTTTTGAGCAAGTTTTTCATATCCTTCTTGATAGACTGCTTCTCCTTTTGTTCAGGCAATTGCACTCTTTCACGCGTCAACAGAAAGCACAACACAAAGAGAATGGCACAAAGTGCAGCAATGACTGTCACGATGATTGTCCACTGCATAGGAGAAGCATCACCCACCCCTTTGATGACCTTGCCGGCTTCATTGACTGTACCGATTACCTCTTTCTCAAAGAGTCCAAACAGACCCATTGCCAAGAAACTACCGATATAAGCAAAGAACATACGATAGGACGAGAACACAGATTTCTCATTACTGTCTTCTGTCATCACACCCAACATAGCTCCATAAGGCACGTTGATGGCCGTGTACACTGTCATCATCAGCAAATAAGTCACATAGGCATAGACGTGCTTAAAGTTGTAGTCTGCATCAGGCGTATAAAACGAAAAGATGCCCACCACAGCAAACGGCACAGCCACCCACAGCAACCACGGACGATAACGTCCCCAGCGCGTACGCGTGCGGTCAGCTATCAGCCCCATCACGGGATCCGATATCGCATCATAAAGTTTCGTAATCAAAAGCAGCATCGCTGCGTGAGCAGGTTTCAGCCCGAAAACATCGGAATAGAAAATAGGGAGGTAGTAGGAAAATATCTTCCAAAACATACTAGAAGACATATCGCCCAGACCATAGCCTATTTTTTCACGGATAGAAGAAAAGTTCTTGGAGGTATTCATATTGGCTCTTATTTTCTAGACAAGCAAGAAACGACAAGCATCGGAAATTCAAGAAGCACGTGCACACTAGAATAAAATGGTAATGATTCGGTTTGATTTCCTTGCTGTGAAACAAATGCAGTTTGCTACTTGAACAATGCTATCGCAAAGATAAGAATTCTAGTGCAGAAAACAGAATATTTCTCGAATTCTTTTTCATAAAAAAATTATTCTCCCCTCATTCTCTGCCCCACTATGCCCTTACCACAATTCGATGATGCTGGCTAAGCGTTGTTCCAAATCTTCCGATGTCAGACGCAATGTCAACGTACCTTTGTAAGCAACTGAGATGGTGCCGGTTTCTTCACTCACAATGATCGCAAGACAATCCGTTTTTTGGGTAATGCCTAGTCCCGAACGGTGACGCAATCCCAAGTTCTTCTGGATATTATCATCGTGCGACACAGGCAGCAAACAAGCTGCGGCTTTGATGCAACCCTTGCTGATCACCATTGCCCCATCGTGGAGAGGACTATTCTTGAAGAAAACTGTTTCTATGAGACGTTGAGAAATCTTGGCATCAATCGATTCACCCGTGTTTATCTCGTCTTGCAAACTGCCCAAACCTTCCACAACAATGAGCGCGCCCACTTTCTGCCGCCCCATGTTCAAACAAGCACGCACAATCGGCATAATGATTTCACGCGATGCATCGTTCTCTTTATCCCGACGCATCCACTTAAACAACACCGTCGCTCGCTGCCGACCTATGCTCGAAAAGAAATGGCGTATCTCGGCCTGAAACAGCACAATAATGGCCAATGCACCCACATTCACCAAACGATCCAAAATACCGCCCAACAAGCGCATTTCTAACACTTGCGATACAAAAAGCCAAACCACAATAAACACCAACACACCCGTGAAGATATTCACAGAACTCGACTCACGCATCAGGCGATACAAATAAAACAATAATAGTGCCACAAGCACTACGTCTAGCACATCCTTAAATCCGAACTCTAACATGGGTTGATTTCTTTTCTTTAGCTGATGTTCTCCTCACTGCATAGCAGGGCTAACACCGTTATTCATTTTCAGCCGACGACCACATTACCTCGAGCAAACTACGCGCCTCAACTGCTGCTTTCACATCGTGCACTCGCAACAAGTGAGCTCCTTTCATCATCGCAATCGTGTGGAGCGCTGTCGAACCATTCAAGGCCTCTTGAGGTGTGATTTCCAGCAGTTTATATATCATCGATTTCCTACTGAATCCGACCAAAAGAGGGGCGTGCAATTCGTGAAAATCTTCGAGCCTATCCATCAAACGATAATTGTGCTGCAAAGTTTTTCCAAAACCAAATCCCGGATCCACAATCACATCTTTGCCACCGGCTTCAAAAAAGCGTTGTTGCTGTCGCGCCAAAAACTCCAACACCTCAGCCACAACATCTTTATATTCGGGAGCCTGCTGCATCGTTTCTGGCTTGCCCTGCATGTGCATGATGATATAAGGCACACCGAGCTTTGCCACCACCTTCGGCATAGATTTGTCCAACACTCCTCCGGAAATATCATTGATGGCGTCCACCCCCAAATGCTCCACACACTGCCGAGCCACATCCGCTCTAAAAGTGTCGACTGACACATACACATCTGGGGCAACATTTCGCACAGCTGCGAGTGCTACCTCCAAACGTTTCATTTCCTCCAAAGGCGAAATATCATCCGCACCAGGACGAGAAGAATACGCTCCAACGTCTATCATATCAGCACCTTCTAAAATCATCTTTTCTGCACGCTCTGCAATAACAACAGGTTCTGCCATTGGTGTACGAGATTCCGCATAGAAGGAATCGGGGGTGACATTCAATATGCCCATCACCCAAGGACGTTTCAATTCCACTAATTTACCGCGGAAGTTTAAAGTATAGTGTGGAGTTGGATACATAGCCGTTAAGTTTCCTGCAAAGTTACTTTTTTGTTTCTCGACAAACAAATAATTGCATTATATTTTTCTTTTTCAACAATAACTACTACTTTTGCACTTAAATCTATTCGTTCATGTCTATAGCAGAATTCTACGAACTCTATCTTCGTCACCCACACATTTCCACCGACACGCGCCATTTGGCGAAAGACAGCTTGTTTTTCGCCCTCAAAGGCGCTAGTTTCGATGGCAACCAATTTGCACTCCAAGCCCTCGAAGCTGGATGTGCCTACGCAGTGGTAGACGACATCAACATTGCCCAACAAGACAAACGTTGCATCTTGGTGGACAACACGCTCACAGCCCTTCAAGTATTGGCTGCCTACCATCGTCGACAACTCAAAACCCCAATTCTTCAAATCACGGGCACCAACGGCAAGACCACAACCAAAGAACTCGTGGCTGCCGTGCTCTCCGAGAGATTCAATGTGCTCTACACCGAAGGCAATTTCAACAACCACATCGGTGTGCCCCTCACGTTGCTCCGCCTCACGGAGGAACACGAATTTGCTGTCATCGAAACCGGTGCCAACCACATTGGAGAAATCGCATTGCTCAGCGACATCGTCGCGCCCGACTGCGGCATCATCACCAATGTCGGCAAAGCACACATCGAAGGATTTGGTTCGTTTGAAGGAGTCATTCAAGCCAAAACAGAACTCTACGAAAACATTCGCCAGCGCAATATGAAATTGCTCGAAGAGGTCGATGGCAATGTGCAGTTTCGCGAAGGTTCTACTCCACTTTTCGTTTTCCTCAATGGAGACAACCCTCATCTTGCGCCACATACAGTAGGATTGCCCACACTCACCTATGGTGCGCCCAACCACGGCTATGTTGTGGAAGGCGAAGTCGTGTCGTGCGACCCCTTCCTCACCTTCCGCTGGCGCAAAAACGGGGGACAATGGCACGAAGTGGCCACACAACTCATCGGTGCCTACAATCTCGACAATGCTTTGGCCGCTGTACTCGTGGGACTCACCTACAACGTCCACGTGGCTTCCATCGACAAGGCACTGCGCAACTACGCTCCTCACAACAACCGCTCGGAATATCGCAAAACGGAGCACAACCGCCTCATCATCGATGCCTACAATGCCAACCTATCTTCGATGCACGCTGCACTCCACAGTTTTGCACAAACGGAAGATGCTCACAAAATGATGATTCTCGGCGATATGCGCGAACTCGGCGATGCTTCTGCCGATGCTCACAAAGAGGTGTTGCAACTGGCGCTGACCACTGGCAGCCAACAAGTGTGGGTTGTAGGTAGTGAATTTGCCCAAGCCCTCACCACTCTGTCTACCGATGAGGCTGCACTGTTCCGCACCTTCCCCGATGTTGAAGCCGTGAAAGCCGAACTCCAAGCGCACCCCCTTTCCGATAAACTCATTCTCATCAAGGGGTCAAATGGCACGCGCCTGTTCCAACTGCCGGAATATCTCTAATCGATAACGAAATCTTTCCATCTCTCCCAACGATAAGATTTCATTTCAACAATAGGATAGCGTTTCTCTCCCAACATACGTTTTCCTTCTTTCCACATTTCTATCCTCCCAATGACTGTGTCGCAAATTCACTCCGACACAGCCATTTTCTTTTTGTGCCTACCTTTTTTTGTGGCAAGATTATCCCCAATCGGTCATTAGACTAGGATAGGACGCAACAACCAGCACAACGCATTGTTGCATTTCAAACGACGGCTTGTTTTAATGAAAACAACGTATCGTTTTATGAAAAACAACGTGTCGTTTTGATGAAAACAACGTGTCGTTTTATGAAAAACAACGGCTTGTTTTCAGCGAACGTTAGGAGGCAAAAAAACAATCTACGAACCATCCACCAAAAACAGAGCTTTTCGAAGTGTAAAAATACATATAATCACCCTTTCACGCGCGTACGCGTACGCACGCATCACAGGAGTTTTTGCTTTTTTGCTGTCACAAGTGTCACGCCCCAACCATAACACTCTATATTTCAAACCATTACAGAATCACCTAGACGCATTTTAACAAACAAATCGCTTACCCCACTCAAACAAGGTCGATGAAACCTCGAAAACCTTCTCTTTCTTGTCTACATTTTCCTCTATGTCGAAGTCCTATATTTCCCACTCTGTGACACTTGTGACAGAAAAAAATCAAAATCGCTGTTCAAAGTCGAGATCGCGTGCGCACGCACGAGA
>CAJPLH010000022.1 GCA_905371275.1 Prevotellaceae bacterium | reverse complement strand
AATTTATATATACTGGTTCGCCTTATATTAGTGCTTGCCATTTGGAAGGAGTGGAGCAAAACGTGGTGCTTATTGATTCTGTGTCTAAACGCTATTCAGAATGCGGCATCAGAGTGGGAGCTTTAATCACAAAGAACGAAGAAGTGCGCAATGCCGTAATGAAGTTTTGCCAAGCTCGATTGTCTCCTCCGCTTCTTGGACAGTTAGTGGCAGAGGCTTCCATCGACACCCCCAAAGAGTATATGCGCGAAATGTACGATGAATATGTGGAGCGTCGAAATTGCTTGATTGATGGTTTAAACAGAATCCCTGGTGTGTACAGCCCAATTCCTATGGGCGCGTTCTATACAGTCGCACGATTACCAGTGGATGATGCAGAAAAGTTTTGTGCGTGGTGCTTAAGCGACTTCGATTACGAAGGAGAAACTGTGATGCTAGCCCCAGCAGCAGGATTTTATACCACACCTGGCGCAGGAAAAGACCAAGTGCGCATTGCTTATGTGTTGAACAAAGAAGATTTGGCGCGTGCATTGGTTGTTCTTAAATATGCTCTGGAGGCTTACCCTGGTAGGTTGGAGTCTTAATCGTGAAGAACTTGCGTAGTAAACATCCTCCAACAATCAATATATCGGTGTTTCCTTTAAAACAATAAGAGTTTCGATAAAGAAAATCGGTTGTTATGAATTTTCCCTTCTTTGTAGCACGGCGTTTTTTTAGCAATGTAGGCGCAGAGCAACGTCGTGCTTCTCATCTCACCACAACAATTGCTACCACAGGAGTGGCAATTGGACTTATTGTGATGGTACTTTCCGTGTGTATTATCTTGGGCTTTAAGCAAGAGATAACCAAAAAGGTGGAAGGTTTTGGCAGTCACATTGAAATACTTGATGTTGGTTCTTTGAATGCTCCTGATGCCTATCCTATTCCTGCGGACACCTTGTTTGTAAACGAACTGAAGCGATTGCCTGAAGTACGAAGCGTGGCGCCAGTGGCTCAAAAGATGGGTATTCTCAAAACGAAGAACGACTATATGGGCATCACGCTCAAAGGCATCCCTGCTGATTACGACACAACTTTTCTTGCTGAGAGTTTGGTGGAAGGCCGTTTGCCGAAGCGAGAGGGTGGGGCAAAGAGCGAGAATGCCACTGACGCTGATAATACTTCTTCAGCTAGCAATGAAATCTTATTGTCGCAAAGACAAGCAAACGAACTAAACTTAAAAGTGGGTGACCGCGTATTTGCTTATTTCTTTGAAGAGACAATAAAGATGCGCCGCTTCAAAGTGTGTGGTATTTACCAAACGAATATGGCTATCTTTGATAAAATGTTCGTTATCGCAGACCTCAACACCGTGCGTAAGCTCAATCATTGGGAAGGGGACGAGGCTAGTGTCATCGAAATGCGGTTAAATGATATGCAATCTATTGATCGCACGCTGCCTTCTGTGGAGCGACTCTGTAGACAACTCAATGACGAAAAGTCGCAAGGGCGCAAAGCGTTTAGCATCATAGACCATTACACTTCTATCTTCTCTTGGCTGCAATTACTTGACTTTAATATGTTGGTGATTTTAGTGTTGATGTTGTGTGTGTCGGGCTTTACAATGGTGAGTGGCTTGTTCATTTTAATTCTTGAACGCACGCAGACCATTGGTGTGCTCAAAGCAATGGGAGCGACGAACACGAAAATTCGCAATGTATTCCTCCATTTTGCAGGTTTCATTATCGTAAGAGGATTGCTCATTGGCGATGCCGTTGCTCTCGGACTCCTATTTGTTCAACAAAAGTATGGTTTGATTCATCTAGATCCCGCCAACTATTATGTAGAAACTGTGCCAGTAGAGATAAATGGCTGGGCAATAGTCTTAGTGAATGTGGGCACATTGGTCTTGACAACATTGGCGTTGGTGCTCCCAAGTTACGTGGTTTCTCGTATTCAGCCATCAAAAGCCATCAAATTCGAGTAGTTTTTGAAAGAAAGTTGTTCGAAAATTTGGAAGATTCAAATAAAGTGCGTACTTTTGCACTCGGTTAAACGATAACCGCGGGGCGTAGCGCAGTTGGTAGCGCACCTGGTTTGGGACCAGGGGGTCGCAGGTTCGAATCCTGTCGCCCCGACGCATTTATCTTAATCGAAGGACATAGGCAGACAGCAATAGACTTCTAGAAAGTTCTACTGCGACATTGTCTCCATCGATTTTCTATCTCATACTAAAGGCGACTGAGGCAACTCAGTCGCCTTTGTTGTTTGCCTGAAAACTCCCAACCTGCTATCTTTCGAAGATTTGTAGACTTCGATCTTCATTATCGCACATTCTAAAACCATAAATTATGGAATATCGCATTGAGAAAGACACCCTTGGCGAGGTGAAAGTACCTGCCGACAAACTTTGGGGTGCACAAACAGAACGCTCTCGCAACAATTTCAAAATTGGTGTTCCTGCTTCTATGCCGCACGAAATCATTGAAGGTTTTGCCTATCTCAAAAAAGGTGCTGCTTATGCTAATCACGCTTTGGGCGTTCTCCCTCTTGAAAAACGTGATCTCATCGCGCAGGTTTGCGATGAAATTCTTGCAGGAAAGTTGAACGAACAGTTCCCTCTGGTGATTTGGCAAACGGGCTCTGGCACGCAAAGCAATATGAATGTCAATGAAGTGATTGCAAATCGTGCTCATCAATTGGCTGGAAAAGTCATTGGTGAAGGAGAGAAGACTTTGCAGCCCAACGATGACGTAAACAAATCACAGTCTTCTAACGACACCTTCCCTACCGGAATGCATATTGCTTGCTACAAAAAAGTAGTTGAAGTGACCCTTCCTGGCTTACGCAAACTGCAAACTGCGCTTGCTGCCAAAGCAGAAGCAATGAAGGACGTGGTGAAGATTGGTAGAACGCATTTAATGGATGCTACTCCTTTGACTTTGGGACAAGAGTTCAGTGGATATGCAGCGCAAGTAGCTCATGGCATTCGCGCTATCGAACACACTTTGCCACATCTCTCAGAGTTGGCTTTGGGAGGTACAGCAGTCGGAACGGGGCTCAATACGCCTAAAGATTATGATGTAACCGTTGCGCGTTTCATTGCAGAATTTACTGGTCTTCCTTTTGTAACGGCTGAAAATAAGTTTGAAGCTCTTGCAGCACACGATGCTGTGGTAGAAACTCACGGGGCTTTGAAACAAGTGGCTGTTTCTCTGAATAAGATTGCCAACGATATTCGTTTGCTTGCTTCTGGTCCACGCAGTGGAATCGGCGAAATAATTATCCCAGCAAATGAACCCGGCTCTTCAATTATGCCTGGTAAGGTAAATCCAACGCAAGCTGAGGCTTTGACCATGGTGTGCGCGCAAGTGATTGGCAATGATGCAGCCATTGCTGTTGGCGGTATGCAAGGACATTTCGAATTAAATGTTTTCAAACCTGTGATGGCAGCTAACTTCCTACATAGTGCTCAACTTTTGGGTGATGCTGCCGTTTCATTTACAGAGCATCTCGTAGAGGGTATTGAGCCTAATCATCCTCGTATTAAGGAATTGCTCAATAATAGTTTGATGCTTGTCACTGCTCTCAACACCAAAATCGGCTATTACAAGGCTGCGGAGATTGCTCAAACTGCGCATAAGAATGGAACCACATTGAAAGAAGAAGCTGTGCGTTTGGGCTACGTTACGGCTGAAGATTTCGATAAATGGGTACGTCCTGAAGATATGACACATCCGCTCAACTAGTTCTTCGTTTCTCTAGGCGGTTTATTACGCGTACTCTTTTTTTACTTTGCTTTCCCAGAAGACGACTGCAGGCATTCATATAATATCTCAGACAAAGTCGCCTTTTGGGGAAGCTATTTTTGTTTGCACTGCAATTTGAGTGAAGTTCCGTTTCATTTCTTTGCATATAGTGCTTGCTTTGCATATTTTACCAGCAAGAGTTTGTTCAGCTTCTTCGAAAAATCGTAACTTTGTAGCAAAAGACTTATTGTATGCATCGATTTCTATTATCTTGCGCTTTATTTTGTCTGAGTATCTTTTCTGTATTTGCTCAGACTGAGGCCTATCGACAGTATATTGAAACTTATAAATCAATGGCGATAGACCAGATGTTGCGTTATCGCATTCCTGCGAGCATCACTTTGGCGCAAGGCCTTTTGGAGAGTAGTGCAGGCAGCTCCTTATTAGCGACGACTGCAAACAATCATTTTGGAATTAAGACGGGGGGAAGTTGGACGGGGCCATTTGTGTTGCGCACAGATGATGCCCCTAATGAGCAATTCAGAAAATATAATTCTGCAGCCGAAAGTTTTGAGGATCATTCCCTCTTTTTGACTGGCCGCAAACGCTATAGTTCTCTGTTTGCTTTAGCTCCTAATGATTACAAAGGATGGGCATATGGACTGAAGAACTGTGGGTATGCCACAAATCCTAAATATGCTGAGCTACTCATCGGTGTAATTGAGCGTTACGATTTGGCGCAATATGATCGTTATGAGCACGTGGCTGAGAATGTTTTCCAACGCGTCGTGGAGCGTAAAGCAGAATCTGTGGCGCGTCGGCTTTACATTTGCAACGATTTAGTTTATGTAATAGTAGGCGCAGGAGATTCTTTTGAGAGTATTGCTCGCGATATGGGGATTTCAGAACGCAAGCTTCGAAAATACAACGAAGTAGATAAATACTACGAATTATCTCGTGGAGAGGTTGTTTTTCTTACGAAAAAGAAGAGTAGAGTAGCGAAGTCCATCCGCGAGACCTACCATATTGTTGCTGCTGGCGAATCTATGTACAGCATCGCTCAGCGCTATGGCATTAAAATGACAAAGCTATATAAGTGGAATAATCTACCTCCTACTTATGTTCCCGAAGTGGGAGCGTCACTTTTATTGCGCTAGGTAGAATGTTCTTTTTTGTCTTTTCGTTAAACAACACATTGCTCCTTTCTCACTATCATTTAGTAGGAAAGGAGCAATGTGTTTCTTTATTTCAGTTTGGCTACAAGCCAGAGGATAACTAAGGCACCAACTACTGAACAAATTAACTCTCCAATAAAACTATTAGAAGAAAAACCTACGATGCCGAAGAGTATGTTGCCGACAACGCCCCCGACGATACCTAGAACCAAATTGATAAGGCAGCCCTGTCCTTTACCTTTTTGAATTACGTTGGCAATGTAGCCTGCTACTAAGCCAAGAATAATGCTTCCGATCATAATACGTAAAATGAAAATTATTAGCTGTTGGGTGGGATAGGGAGAACAACAAAGCACCAAAGATGTACCTAAGAAGAATAATCGTTGGGCTTAATTTCTAAAGAAGAATGCAGCAAACGGATTCTTTATTCCTCATTGATGAAATCGCCCACCACTTTATAGATTTCCGCTTTTGCGGTCTCTAAATCATCGTTGATGATGATTTTATCAAATTGCGATGCAAAACTCATTTCATACTCTGCCTTGTCTAAGCGCATTTGAATTGCTTCGGGAGTTTCCGTTCCTCTGTGTTCTAAACGTGCTTTTAGGACTTCAACTGAAGGAGGTTGAATGAAAACGGAGAGACAACGCTCACCATAATGTTGCTTGACATTGACACCGCCTTTGACATCAATGTCGCAAATCACATTTTCTCCTGCCGCAAGTTGGCTTTCAACTTGAGAAGTTAATGTGCCGTAGTAACGATCGGTATATACTTCCTCATATTCTAGAAAGTCGCCAGCTTCGATATGTGCCCGAAACTCGTCAGGAGTTATGAAAAAATACTCAACTCCATTTTGTTCTTGGCCACGTGGAGGGCGACTTGTGGCACTAATTGAGAAATGAAGATTCAACCCTCGTTCAATAAGATGTTGTACTAGGGTGCTTTTACCAGATCCAGAGGGAGCCGAAAAGACGATTACTTTTGTCATTGGGAATAAACTTGATAATAGATGATGAAACAAAGAAAAAACAAAGAGAAGTCTCCGAATTACAGTACATTAAGCACTTGCTCCTTGATTTGTTCTAGTTCGTCTTTCATCTTCACTACGATATTTTGCATTTCTGCTTGATTGCTCTTGGAACCAGTTGTGTTGATTTCACGTCCCATCTCTTGAGCAATAAATCCTAGCTTCTTACCTTGTCCGTGTGCTCCTGCGAGTGTTTCACGAAAATAGGCGAGATGGTTGGTCAAGCGTTGCTTTTCTTCGTTGATATCTAGTTTTTCAATGTAGTAAATGAGTTCCTGCTCTAAACGACTCTTGTCAATATCAAGATTGGGAAGCTCGGCAATGCGCTCTTCTAGGCGGGTTTTAATCTTCTCAACACGGCTCTTTTCAAAAGGTTCAATGCTCTTCATCAACAGCTCAATGCTATCAATGTTGCTGAGGAACTTTTGAGCAAGAGCTTCTCCTTCTTGGCGACGGAAATCCTTGAGTTGATGGATGGCTTGAGAAAGAGCTGTAGATACAACAGACCATTCTTCCTCAGACACAGTTTCGAGTGAAGCAGCTTGTGTCAGTTCGGGAAGGCGCACAAGAATGTTCCACAACTCAGAGGGATTGGGCATAGCCAAACCAGGAGTTTCGATACTGATTGTCTGCATTTGCTGCAGATAGGAAGCCACTGCCGAGGGATTTATGGTTAATCCCGCTTGTTCAGTTCCTTTTTCACACCAAATAGTCAATTCAATTTTACCACGCTCTAGTTCTCCTGCCACGAGTTTACGAATATCCATTTCCTTCTCGCGATAAATCGAGGGGATGCGTGTGCTCAAGTCTAGATTCTTACTGTTGAGTGATTTGACTTCTATATGGATTTTCTTTCCGTTATAGGAGGCATCGGCTTTGCCATAGCCGGTCATAGAATAAATCATAGCAAATATCTAATAAAGCACCTCGACGCACGTGCCGAGGTGCTATTATATAATATGTATAGAAAGCTTTCTAATCAGATAGCGTTATGACTGAATGGGACGAAGATCAAGCATCAGTTCGTCCAATTGCTTTTGGTCAACCACAGAAGGAGCGTCTAGCATAACATCACGACCCGAATTGTTTTTGGGGAATGCAATGCAGTCGCGAATACTATCAAGACCTGCAAAGAGACTAACGAAACGGTCAAGACCATAAGCCAAACCACCGTGAGGAGGTGCACCATACTTGAAGGCGTTCATCAAGAAACCAAATTGTTCTTGTGCCTTTTCGGGGGTAAATCCAAGAACTTTGAAAATCTTTGCTTGAAGCACAGCGTCGTGAATACGAATAGAACCTCCACCAACTTCAACACCGTTGCAGACCATATCGTAGGCATCCGCCAAAACCTCTGCAGGATTTGTGTCGAGTTTGGCAATGTCAGATGGCTTGGGAGAAGTAAATGGATGGTGCATAGCCATCAAGCGATCTTCTTCTTCGCTATATTCAAACATTGGAAAATCAACCACCCAAAGCAACGCAAACTTATTCTTATCTCTTAGACCAAGACGTTCACCCATCAAAAGGCGAAGTTCGCAAAGTTGCTTGCGTGTTTTGTTGGCGTCGTCACCGCTGAGAATCAATAAGAGATCGCCAGCCTTTGCGCCCATAGTGTCGCGAAGTTGTTCGAGAGTTTCTTGCGCATAAAACTTATCAACAGAACTCTTTACGCTGCCATCCTCGGCCACTCGTGCGTATACCAATCCTTTTGCGCCCACTTGTTGTGATTTCACAAAGTTGGTGAGTTCGTCTATTTGTTTGCGGGTGTAGGATGCACAACCTTCAGCGCAGATACCTCCAATGTAGGCTGCATCATTGAAGACCGCAAAATCTCCCTTACCTTTGAAGACGTCCATCAATTCAACAAACTCCATACCAAAACGCATATCGGGCTTGTCGCTACCAAAACGGCGCATCGCTTCGTGCCATGAAAGACGAAGGAAAGGAGCGTCGCCCAAATCGTAGTTACGCACTTTCTTGAAGAGGTATTTGGTAAGTCCTTCAAAAGTATTGATGATATCATCTTGTTCTACGTAAGACATTTCGCAGTCAATCTGAGTAAATTCAGGTTGTCTGTCTGCGCGGAGGTCTTCATCACGGAAGCACTTCACAATTTGGAAGTATCTGTCCATTCCTGCAACCATCAAAAGCTGTTTCAATGTTTGAGGACTTTGAGGAAGCGCATAGAACTGTCCAGGATTCATACGAGAGGGCACGATAAAATCTCTAGCTCCTTCAGGAGTAGACCCAACAAGGATTGGCGTTTCAATTTCTAGGAAATCGAGATTGTCGAGATATTCGCGAACGGCAAGACAAAACTTATGGCGAAGTTCAAGATTGGCGCGAACATTAGCACGTCGCAAATCAAGATAGCGGTATTTCATGCGCAAGTCATCGCCACCATCAGTGTTTTCTTCAATTGTGAAAGGAGGAACTTCGCTTGCATTAAGTACATTGAGTGTAGAAACAATGATTTCCACATCTCCCGTAGGCATTTTATCGTTCTTAGCGTAGCGTTCATTCACTACACCTTCCACTTGCACCACAAATTCACGTCCAAGTTTGTTGGCACGGGCGCATAGTTCTGCGTCTGTTTCTTCGTTAAAAACAAGTTGTGTAATGCCATAACGGTCACGGAGATCAACAAAAGTCATTCCGCCCATTTTGCGTGTGCGTTGCACCCAACCAGCGAGGGTTACTTTCTGGCCAACTTCACTGATGCGTAGTTCGCCACAGTTGTGAGTTCTATACATTGTAGAGTATATTTTGTTGCTATGTAAGGAGATAGATGGTGTTTTATTTGTTGGATTGCTTTTTATACCAACACGCTAAAACCCATCTGTCCGAATTATAATGCAAAAGTATCAATTTCTCAAAGAAATACAAAGATGTACTTGAAAAAACTGTACTTGTGTGTAATGTTATACTAGTTCTCTTTGGGGGATGTTGTCTCCCAAATCTTGATAACTATGAACTTTATGTTCTTTCCTAGGTTGATTATGAAGTTGTACAAGCCACGTAAGGTTGCTCTGAAACCTCGATAAGTCATGACTCCAATACGAACGAAAATGCGCAACCAATCTTTGGGGTTTAGCAGATTGAATTCGTGTTCACCATTTACTACTTTCCATACCGCGATGGGAATAAGAGGTATATAAACACCAACAATCGCATAGAGTATCCAAAAATAATCGCCAACTTCGTGTTGAACCACGGGATGTCCTCCTATCATTTCCCAGTCCAAACCGTAAACACTCACCTTAATCATGCTGACGAGTTTGAAAGCAATCAGGTGGAAAAGCAAAATAGACAGAGTGTTTTCTCCGATAAACTGGAGGTGTTTACTATATTTAGAGGAGTATTTCTCTACAAGTTGTGCAGTGGCTCTCAGACACACAAAGGAGGCCGTACCAGCAAGCGCAAGCAATAGAACAGAAAGCATACTAGCAGGTTTCGCTGCCATAGAGACGGGATAAACAAACACCAACACTAGTAAAACAATTAAACTGACAGCAAACATCACGATGGAGTTTTTCCAAAATCCTGTTTGGGGACTGTCTTCTAGTTGGCGCAATAAAAGACCAATACCAATCAGAACAATGCCCATTAGTTCTCTATATCCTCCTTGAGCCACTCCCGTGATGTGAAGTCCCATTCCAGCTTGCCACAAAGCCAAAAGAAAGGCTAAGGCCACAACGCTCGTGGTTTGCAAAATCGGACTTTTGAGAAAACTGAACTTTCGACTGGCTTTTAAGAGTAACAGAAAGGAGATATTGGCCAAGAGCAAAGAACGAAAGAACCAAAAAGCACCAGCAAGAAAGGGATCGTAGCCCGACATATTGAAGGCCATGCTCCAAAGGTGTTGGATGGATTCTATCAAACCATAGGGATGAGTCACACCCCCTTCTGCGTTTCCATGAATTTCTGAGAGAAAACCTATTTGGAAAAACCAATTATGAAGTAATAGCAAGACAATTCCCCATTTGATGAAAGGGATATAGAGTCTTTTTATCCGTCGAACGATAAACTCTGAAGGACGTTCTAAATTATCCCAACGAAAGAAAAAGCCAGAAAGTACGAAGAATGCAGGCACACCTACCATATATGCAAATCTAGACAAATAGGTAGGTGCCGCGGCATGGGCAAGGACAACCAATATGATGGCTAGTGCTTTGAGAATTGAAAAAGTCGTTGAACGCATATATGTAGAGTTATACGATAAATAAAGAACTGTAGATGATTTGCACAGAATACTCAAAGCATAGTGCAGAAGGAGTCTACAATGCCTAACAAGTTACCTTGTTCTCCCACAACCAACACAGAATGGATTTTGTGTTGTTTCATCATTTCATCGATTTTGACCACTTTGGTTTCGGGATCCACGCTTTTCGGATTAGGAGACATCACTTCTGCCACCGTGTGTTTGAAGAAATTATCTCCAAAGCGTTCCATAGCGCGACGAATGTCTCCATCTGTGACAATGCCCACAATGTTGTTTTTATCAACAGCTACACACAAGCCCAAGCGACCACTTGTCATATTTACAAGGGCCTCTCCCATCAATGTGTCGGGAGAAACAGTTGGAAGATTCTCTGTGTGCATCACATCCTTGGCACAAGTGAGCAAACGTCGGCCAAGTGCGCCGCCGGGATGGAACTGCGCAAAGTCACTGGCCTTAAAATCACGTGCCACTATTAAAGCGCAGGCCAAAGCATCGCCCAAAGCGAGAGTTACAGTAGTACTTGTTGTGGGCGCTAACCCCATGGGACAGGCTTCTTTGTCAACCTCAATACTTAAATGTACTGAACTATATTGTGCTAATAGCGATGCCGGATTGCCACTCATACCGATTACTGGAATCTTTCTCGCGAGAAGATAAGGAAAGAAACGCAATAGCTCATCTGTTTCTCCAGAATTTGAAATAGCCAATACCACATCATCAACGCCTATCACTCCGAGATCACCATGAAAAGCATCAAGAGGATTGATAAAGAAACTTGGTGTGCCAGTAGAGGACAGGGTTGCTGCAATCTTTGCACCAATGTGACCACTTTTACCAACGCCCGTGACTATAACCTTCCCACGGCATTGCAATATCAGTTCCACAGCGAGTTGAAATTCGCTTCCGATGCTAGGAATCAAATCTAAAAGTGCTTGCGCCTCATCGCGCAGACATTGAACGGCGGTGGCTATAATCGGAGACATAATCTATAAAAGTAGCGTTGGAACAAAGTTTATATGTTGGAAAGGGGACAACTTAGAGCAAACTACTAATGAGTGTTTCTAAATCATCAAGGAACAGCATATTAGGACCGTCAGAAAGTGCAATTTCTGGGTTGGGATGCGTTTCTACGAAATAGCCTTGTGCGCCAAAAGCCTTTGCAGCTTGAGCCATAGCAGGCACAAATTGTCGGTCGCCAGAAGTTGTACCATATCCTCCTCCTGGTCGTTGAACAGAGTGTGTACAATCCATTATCACTCTATCCGCCCATTGTGCCATTATGGGCAGATTTCTAAAGTCTACCACCAAATTATTATAACCAAAAGTCGTACCGCGTTCTGTTAACCACACTTCTTTCGCACCAGCTTCTCTGCATTTCTCTACGGGAAAACGCATATCTTCTCCTGAAAGAAACTGAGCTTTTTTCACATTGACAACGCGTCCAGTTTGCGATGAAGCCACTAACAAATCAGTTTGCCGACATAAAAAAGCAGGAATTTGAAGCACATCCACCACTTCTCCTACTGCCGCAGCCTGATACGTCTCGTGAACGTCTGTGGTAAGGGGGAGTTGATAGCGTTCTTTGATGTCTGCTAGCATTTGAAGACCTTTTTCCAAACCAGGTCCGCGAAACGAACGAAGTGAAGTGCGGTTGGCTTTGTCAAAAGAAGCCTTAAAGTAAACTTCTACACGAAGTTTTTCGCGAATCGCTACGAGACGTTGTGCAACAACATCCAGTAGTTCGGCATTTTCTATAACACAAGGACCAGCAAGGAATATAGGTGACATAATACGCTTGGCTTAAATGAGTAGTAAAGTACTGCAAAAGTACAAAAAAACTCGATATAATGGTAGAAACTCAAGTAAAGAATACCTTTTCTTCTGCCTTCGTCTTGTTTCTGTCGGCTTTTTTTAAGATATTTGCAGCAGCAGAATTTGAGTTCTGAGTCCTTTTGTAAAACTTTATTGTTTGAATTATGAGCAACTTTCAGAGATTTCTCTTCTTCGATACAGAAACTACTGGCATTCCACAAGACTACAAAGCCCCTTGCACCAACACAGACAATTGGCCTCGCCTTGTGCAGTTGGGTTGGCTCCTCACAGACGACAATGGTGTTGTTTTGGCTGAAGGTAATAGAATTGTGCGCCCTGACGGATTTGAGATTCCTAAAGAAGCCTCTGCTGTGCACGGCATCACCACTGAGCGTGCTTTGCAAGAAGGTGAGGCTCTGCTCGATGTTATCTATGCTTTCGGTGCAGACCTCAACCAATCTCAATTAGTAGTTGGGCACAATCTTGACTACGATCTCCACATTTTGGGGGCAGAGTATGTGCGTCTGGGCTATGACTCTCGCATTATGTTTGCGCGTCCTACACTCTGTACGATGTTGGCAACCATTGATTTCTGCCAAATCCCTGGAAATTTCGGCTACAAATGGCCAAAGTTAATGGAACTATATACCAAACTTTTCGGTCGAGAATTTGATGGTGCACACGATGCTATGGCTGACATTAGAGCGACCAAAGACTGTTTCTTTGAATTGCTCAAAAGAGGAATTGTTCGTTTGTAGCGAACCAGAACCACCGATTTAGTCTTGCTGCCACTCGCCATTTGCATAATTTAGGTCTACGAATATGAACAACAAGAGCCTGCTCCTGCTTTCCTCTTTTAGTCTTTTTTCCCTAACTCTAGGAGCGACTGTGACTCATTCCCTTACGATTGATGAAGCTACTGATTCGCTAAAGATTAAAGGTACTGTAACATCGACGAATCAAGTGCTCAGAGCTGGAAACTCGGAAAATACAAGCTTACAATCATCCTCTCCTTTGGTTCGAAGGTCACGAACCCGAAAGGCTTTGAAAGATTCAAGAAAAGCATCTCGCAATGATAGCCTAACCACTTGGAGGGATTTGCTACAGACAAGTTTGGCGCAGAGTCATCTCAATCGAGGCTTAGTGAATAGTCCGATAGGAACGATTTCAGGTCTGATTGCTGGTGTCAATGTTGGGAATGGAGGGGCAGAGCGTTTGGCTATGCTCACTAGTGTGCGTGTTCGTGGCAATACCTCCATTGTTGGAGGAAACAATCCTTTGGTGTTGATTGATGGTATTTCTTCTGATTTAGTCACACTCAGCACGATTTATCCTTCCGACATAGAGAAGTTCGAGGTCTTGAAAAATGCGGCAGAAACTGCGCAATTTGGTTCGCGTGGAGCAGCAGGCGTTATTGTAGTCACAACAAAGAAAGGCCGCGAAGGAAAATTCCAAATTTCTTATGATGGCAACTATGGTTGGGAAAGTGTTTATCGTAATCTTGAAATGCTTTCAGCACAAGAGTATATTGCTGAAGCACAGCGATTAGGAGTTCCTTACATAAACGGTGGATACAATGAGAATTATACGGATTTCCCCCTACGAGAAGGAAGCATCAACAATCATCACGTTGCGTTTTCTGGAGGTACATCCGAATCTAATTATCGAGCATCTTTGGCATACACAGGACGCGAAACTGTGATACGTCATATTGGGTATGATAATTTTGTGGCCAAATTAGATTTCACTCAGTTGGCTTTCGACAATTATTTGGCCATTGAATTTGGGGTCTTTGGTTCGTCACAAGACAATCGCAATATAGCTGATCCTCAAGCCTTGTTTTATGGAGCTGCCACTCAAAACCCTACATTGCCTTCAGCTTGGAATGGAAGGGGTTGGACAACAAATCCAACAGCCAATCAAATAGCGCCGCCCCAAGCGCGTCTGCGCATTAAAGATGAAGTCTTCAATCAGAATTTGAATTCCCATCTTTCGTTGAAATTGAGGCTTTTGCGTGAATTGACCTTGAAAGTATTGGGAACATATTCATTTACTTCCATCGAAAATGCTCAATTCTTTCCTACGTGGACCTTTGCGCAAGGTATGGCTATGCGCAAAGAAGAAAAACACAAAGACTGGTTGCTGAATGCAGCCCTTGACTATGCTAAAACTTTTGGCATCCATCAATTAGATTTGCGTCTATTGAGTGAGTATCAAGCCAATTCGATAAGATCTTTTGGCACTACCGTTCGAGGATTCAACAACAACGATATCGGATATGATAATCTTGCGCTAGGTGCTTTGCGCCCTTATGGAGGTACATCTAGTTATAACGAAACAGCGCGATTGGCTTCTTTTTTGTTTAGTTTGAAATATCGTTTGTATAACAAGTACACTTTGTCGGTGAGTAGCCGATGGGATGGGAGTTCTCTAGTAGGCAAAGACAATACGTGGGGAGTTTTTCCATCTGTTTCAGCGGATTGGAACCTCAAAGCTGAGCCTTTCTTAAGAAACTATTTGCCCATCAGCCAATTCAATTTGCGCATCGGTTACGGTCGTTCGGGGAATCTAAACGGCATTAGTGCATATAGTGCTTTACAGCGTTTGGAACCTCAAGGCATTGTAGCTTATCATAATACACCCACTGTGGCCTTGGGAGTGGGAAGAAACGCAAACCCCGAACTAACTTGGGAAAAACGCAACACTTTCAATGTCGGTGGCTCAATAGGGTGGTGGAACAACCGTTTGTTGCTCACAGCGGAATACTATTACGCTCACATTTTCGATATGCTATATCATTATGATGTGCCAATTCCTCCCTTTGCCACAGACAAACTATTGGCTAACAATGGAAGTATGCTCAACGAAGGGGTTGAATTCGGTTTAGGAATCACTCCAATTCAAAGTAAGGATTGGGAACTAAATCTCAATGTCAATTTGACGTGGTCGCGCAACAAATTGCTTTCTCTCGATGGTGACTATCGCGGATTTCACTTGAGAGCACCCAACATCACGAGTGTTGGTGGACTTAATGGCGCAGGTTTTCACGGGGGAAATAATAATGTGTTGTATCAAATAGTAGGACAGCCCTTGGGTGTCTTTTATTTGCCACACAGCACTGGCTTGCGCACTGATGCCAAGGGGAAACGGCATTATGCTATTGCCGATTTGAATCACGACGACAACGTTGATCTATCTGATGGTGGCGACCGTTACATTGCAGGGCAAGCCACTCCTAAAATTATTCTCGGCTCCAATCTGTCGCTTCGTTATCGTAATTTTGATGTTTCTGCTCAAATCAATGGGGCTTTTGGCCATAAAATTTACAATGGCACGGCTTTATCATATATGAATATGTCGAGTTTTCCGGACTACAATGTGCTGAGGGTTGCTCCTGCTGCTAAGATTGAAGACCAAATTGCGTCTGACTATTGGTTGGAATCGGGAGATTATGTCAATATCGACTATGTGACAATAGGTTGGAATATTCCGATAAAGAGTCGATTTGTGCAGGGCGTAAGAGCCTCGGTGAGTGTGAATAATCTTGCTACGATAACTGCTTATAGCGGTTTGACACCTATGATCAATAGTCACGTGCTCAATGCTACGATGGGCATAGATGATAAGCGGTCTATCCCTGTTTATCGCACATATTCAGTAGGACTTAACATTCAATTCTAAAGCCAATAGCTATGAAGTCTTTCTATCTGTCATTGCTTTGCCTTATATGTTTCAGTAGTTGCTTAAACACTGAACCCAACGGCCAACTCGATGAGAATAAGGCTATCAACAATGCAACCAACCTTTATATCACCGCTGTTGCTTCCTTGTATCATAACATTGGCGGCACAAAAGATGGAGAAGGATTGCAAGGTACTCACCGTGGAGTTTACGATTACAATACGTTTTGCACTGACGAAGCCATCATTCCCATACGAGGAGGGGATTGGTACGATGGAGGTTTTTGGCAAAATCTCTATCTCCACAAATGGACTGAAGCTGATCCTGAATTGCAAACAATGTGGAACTACCTCTTTCGCACGGTGATGCTCTGCAATAATTCTATTGAGTTGATAGAACATCACAAGCATTTACTCACCGACAAACAACGGTTGGCTTATGTTGCTGAAGTTCGTGCGGTTCGCGCTTTGTTTTATTATCAATTGCTGGACTTGTTTGGCCGAATTCCGCTAGTGATTGAAGCTGAGACCAAAGCAAAATTGATGAAGCAAAGCGCGCGAAGTGAAGTCTTTCATTTTGTCGTAAATGAGTTGCAAACAACTCTGCCTTATCTTTCAACAGAGCATAGTAATTTATTGGGAAACAATTACGGGCATATGACAAAATCTGTTGCATATTTCCTATTGGCACGTTTAGCCCTGAATGCAGAAGTTTATTCGGATGACGATTGGACAGACAAATTGAAGCAAGACGGAACTAAAATATATTTTCAAGTGGGGGGACAATCCTTAAACGCTTGGCAAACAACGGTGGCTTATTGTGACTCTCTCACGGAAGTAGGATATTCGCTTGAAAAGAACTACGTGGATAACTTCGTTGTTTCCAATGAACATTCGCGTGAGAATATCTTCACAATCCCGATGGATAAAACACTCTATGCCACAGTATTCAAAAATCTCTTTCGCACTCTTCATTATGTACACGGTAGTGCGTTAGGCCGTGGAGCTGAAAATGGAAGTAGTGCAACGCTTAGCACCCTTTCCACTTTTGGCTATGGCACCCCACATCAAGATCCAAGATTTGAATTTAATTTCTTCGCTGATACAGTGAAGGTTGATGATAAAGTGGTGATGATTAACAAGACTACTCCTTTGGTCTATCATCCTCTTTCTATCAAGATGCAGCTTACAGGAGCGAAATACGAAAAAACAGCTGGAGCACGAATGAAGAAATATGAGATTGACCGCACAGCCTACGATGATGGTAAGCTGCAAAACAATGATATTGTGCTTTATCGCTATGCGGATGCTTTACTTATGCAGTCGGAAGCAATGATTCGCCAAGGAAGGAATGGTGATGTTCCTCTCAATATGGTACGTGCAAGAGTGGGGCTCTCTCCCTTACGTAATGCCACACTAACAGACGTTTTAAAAGAGAGAATGCTTGAGCTGGTTTGGGAAGGTACTCGCAGACAAGACCTCATTAGATTTCATCTTTTCCATCTTCCCTACGAAGAGCGTCCTCAACTAGCAAAGGAAATCAATGCCTATACCACTGTTTTCCCGATTCCGTTGCGCACACTGCAAATGAATGGGCTTTTACATCAAAATCCTGGTTATTAAGTAGTGTCATCTCACTGTTTTGTGGAAGGACTTTTTGCGTAGAAACTAGCTTGTAATAGCGTACTTTCAGAATGGGGTAGAGTTAATCATCAAGTACAACTCAATAGTATGAGTGCTCAAAGCTTGCATCCACGGAGGGTAAGCTCCCATTGAGTGGTATCGTACAGATGCGGTGGAGTCGTATGCAAATGGCGTCTGAGATGATTAGTGCTAATGTTGGAGTACTATCACTCAGATGTTGGTTTTTAACTAAAAATGCGGGCTTTAGTGTTAAAACGAAGGTCGATTTTTGGTCAGAATTTCGACTAAACTAGGAAAAAACTTATGTTTTCTACGTGGGTTCAAAATCATTCGCCCAACAAATCTGGCACAGATTCTCAAACTTTTCTTGACATTCACCGCCTTTTTCTTGATTTTCTCCGAGTTTTTCCAGATTTTCTCGGAGATTTCTCCAGTTTTCTCCGATATTTCCCCGATTTTGTCCGTCGGAAATAAAATTCCGTCGGACGTTTTCAAAATCGCGTGGGAAGAAAAATAAATTCCGTGGGACATAATCCGAAAAAAGTCCCTTAAAATTGC
>CAJPLH010000021.1 GCA_905371275.1 Prevotellaceae bacterium | reverse complement strand
ATTTGGTCAAGTAGATAAAAACTCAGAGATTTGCGGTGTAATACAACACTATCACACACAAACACAACAAATCACTCCTACTTCATCGTAGAATTTACAAACTTAGATGGTATGATTACAATACAACATCTTCATTTCAACTACAACAGTTCAAGCAGTGAAGTCTTCCACGACTTTTCGTTGAACATTGCCGACGGAAAAATTGTTGGTCTTCTCGGCAGAAACGGCACAGGTAAATCCACTCTGCTCTATCTCCTTACGGGGTTGCTTCGCAGCACACAAGGTTCAATTCTCGTGGATGACTTTGATCCCCAAGACCGACAACCAGAAATGCTTCAAAACATTATGCTGGTGCCCGAAGAAATAGATCTTCCTGCGGTAAAATTTAAGGAGTTCATCAAAGTCAATCGCGTATTTTACCCCAACTTCTCTGATGAGGTGTTGCAACAAGTGCTCAACGACTTTCAACTCCCGGCAGACATTCACCTTGGTGCACTCTCAATGGGACAAAAGAAGAAAGTGTTTATGGCTTTTGCACTAGCCACCAACACCAAATACCTACTGATGGACGAGCCCACTAATGGTCTGGACATTCCTTCAAAGGCACAATTTCGCCGCACCATCGCTGCTCAAATGAATGAAAATCGCACGATTTTGATGTCCACGCACCAAGTGCACGATGTGGAACAGCTCATAGACCACGTGGTGATGATAGATGGTCAGTCGCTAATGCTCGACACGTCGATGAGCCAACTGAGTCAAAAAGTGCGCTTCGAGCAACGACCTTATGGCACTCCCATTGACGATGCACTCTATGCAGAACCCTCACTCACGGGTACTGCGGTGATTGTGCCCGCTCAAGGCAAGGAAGAAACGCCTATCAGTTTAGAACTTCTGTTTAATGCCTTGGTGCAAAATCCAACATTGCGTCATCAACTTGAAGAACCCGAGGCGAACAACACTGGTTTTCACTAATTTCATTGCACTCCTAAAGCACACTAGATTATGAAATTTCTCAATATCGATTTCCAACGCGTAGGTTGGTTGCTGCGTCAAATAGTATCGGAAAATTGGAAGACTCAGGTGCGTTATTACCTAGGTCTACAAATAGGTTTTCTCATCGCTCTTCTCGTATTTGTTTACAATGCTTTCCACGCTCTTAACAACAGTTACGATTACCACAGTCAAGATGATGTCGCACATACATTGTGGGGTATGTCGGATAGTATGTCAGTCATTGGTACTATGGCTCTTTTTGCAGCATTTATTTTTAGTGCATCGGCAGTCTTTTCGCTCAAGACAGAACGTAGCAAAAGAATTGTTCAACTGATGATTCCTGCCACAACAGCTGAAAAAGTGCTTTCTCGTTTCATTTACTATAATCTCGGCGCAATTGTCCTCTCCTTCATAGCACTCTTGATCACGGATGCAACGGGATACCTTATTGTGGAAGTTTTAGGCTTCGACTATACGTGGTTCATTCCAAAGATACTAGCCAAAATCAGTCATTCATTGATATTTTCTCCGACTTACATTGATCCGATCATTCATCCACTCATAGGAGTTTGGTGTCTGTCCATCTTTCCCATCTTTTCCATTATCGTTTTATGGAGCTTCTACCTTTGGGGTGGCGCCATCTTCCGCAAAAAGTCATTTATTATGACGTCCTTGGTCTGCTTCATCATTTTTGTGGTCTTTATCACCTTTGGAACAATTGTGGTGCTCAAATACACAAGTGATGATCCCACTCGTACAGAACATTTTCGATTTGTGATGAACCTCCTTTATTCGATTTATTTTCTCATTGCCTGCCTCTGGCTCGTTTTGAATCTCTATTTTGCCTACCGCATTCGTAAACGCGCATCACTGATGCCTCGTCATTGGTATGGTCAATAAGGCACTATCTTCAAAAAACAATAATTTCACCCTATGAATTTCCACGAAGGCTATCCCATCTATCTGCAAATAGCAGAACGCCTGATGGACGAAATCCTCGCTGGACTGTACAAATCCGACGAACGAGTGCCAGGGGTTCGCGATTATAGTGCCCTGCTACAAGTCAATGTGAACACCACGGTGAAGGCTTTTGACGTGTTAGTGCAGAAAGGTATTCTCTACAATAAACGCGGCTTAGGCTCGTTTGTGAGTGAAGATGCACGGCACATCATAAGTAATTCACGCCAAGACGATTTGCTCAACAAATTGCTCCCCGATTTGGCGCACCAAATGCAGCATTTAAACATCCCACTAGAGAAGGTGATAGGTCGCTTGCAGCAATTGCTCAACACTCCACAAGAATCTCTCAACAACGTGGCAGAAAATGCTGTGAAAGTCTAGGCGATTTGGGCTAAACTCCAAGATTTCTCCAAGACACACTATTTATCAACACCAATAATTTCGCTTATGAAACGAAAGATATTATTAGTTGCTGTGGCTATGCTCAGCACCTTACTCTGCACTTCTTGCGATTTCTTATCCCGCAAATCGCAAGCAGGCAACATCATTGCTTCAACATCCTCAACCTTGCAAGGAGGAAACACCATCACCCTTGGCAATTTGGGACATTTTGATGGGGTGAAGGTGGCCGATGGTATCACACTGAAATATGTGGCAGAAGGCACACCCAGCATCACAGTAACAACAAGTAGAATCTCCCCTTCAGACGTGATGGTGCGCGTGGACGATGACGAATTGAAGATCAACTATTCCAACGCAATTCAGGTGGCAAACGAGAAAACCATGGTCACTATCACGGGCTATGCCATCAAAGACTTTGAGCTCGACAATGGCGGTATGATAGACATCGCTCAACCGCTCAATGTGGGTGGCAAACTTAGTTTTGAACTCAACAATGGCGGCATAATCAAATTGGTGAGTGCTAAGGCATCGGAATTGGACGTAGAAGTGAACAACGGTGGTATATTCCAAATCGGAAATGTGGAAGTGGCCAAGTTGGAAATGGACGTGAAGAATGGTGGCAACATCAACGTGAACGGTGCTACGGTGAGCGAATCTGATGCCGAAGTGTCGAATGGGGGTGATATTGCACTGGTGGGCACTGCCAATGTGAGTAAATATCAAATCAACAATGGCGGAACGATTCAAGCAGAAAGCTTGAAGAGCAAACGCGCTGCTGTGGAAGTCTACAATGGCGGTACGCTCCACTTCAACGCACAAAGTGTGTTCAAACAAGCAGTGATGAACGGCGGTCAGGCTCAAAATCATTTCAAATAAACCCAAAGGCTGTTGTAATAGACAACACCTTATTCTATTTCTTTTGCTCTGGACACCTCATTGCCCACCGCACGGCACTGAGGTGTCCGAGTATTGGTAAACCATTCAGCTTCGTACGTTAGAAAGTCACGCTTCTCAACCCAATACACAAGTTTTGCATTATGATTCACATCAAAAACCTACATAAGACTTATCAAGCTGCACAACCCTTGCACGTGCTCAAAGGCATAGACTTAGACATCGAAGAAGGGGATTTTGTGAGTATTATGGGAAGTTCGGGTTCTGGCAAATCTACCCTGCTCAACATATTGGGCATACTCGACACCTATGATGAGGGGGAATACTATATTGCTGACACGCTCATCAAAAATCTGTCGGAAAACAAAGCTGCCGAGTATAGAAATCGTATGATAGGTTTCATTTTTCAATCGTTCAATCTCATCAACTACAAAACAGCGTTGGAGAATGTGGCACTTCCGCTTTACTACCAAGGGGTGTCGCGCAAGAAGCGCAACCTGCTGGCGATGGAACAGTTGGAACGATTAGGATTGAAAGACTGGGCACACCATTTGCCCAACGAATTGTCGGGCGGACAAAAGCAACGTGTGGCAATAGCGCGCAGCATCATCACCAATCCTCAAATACTATTGGCGGACGAACCCACAGGAGCTTTGGACTCCACGACATCGGGCGAAGTGATGCAACTGCTCACCGATCTCAATGCGGAGGGTCGCACCATCATTGTGGTGACTCACGAAAGCGGTGTGGCTTATCGAACGAAACGCATCATTCACCTCTCGGATGGCGTGATTGGGCGCATCGAAGAAAATGATCCCAATGCGCTGCAACCATTTGGAGATTTGATGAAATAGTCTCATCCCCAAACTCTATGACTTTTTCCAAGAAAGTTTGCCTTTCTTCTCACTCCTATAACGTAGCGCACTATGTGGCACGACATTTTCATACGACTTCAACAAAACAAGCTCCGCACTGCGCTCACAGGGTTAAGTGTGTCGGTGGGCATCTTTCTGCTCATCGTATTGCTCGGTGCAGGGAATGGACTGATTCACGCCTTTAATCACAACAATCAGATGTTTAGCACCGATGCTATCTCCATCTACCCTGGACGTACATCTAAACCCTTCAAAGGTTGGAAAGAAGACCGCAACATTAAGTTTGACAACATAGACGTTGGCAACACTGCGATGGTGGCAAAGAACAAAGTGAAGTCTACTGCTGTCAAACTAACTAGCTCAGAAAAAACAGCTTCTGCACACCAACATTATTTCAAAACAACCCTATACGGACAATCTCCGGAAGCTTACAACATAGAACGATTATCCCTCGCAAAAGGACGATATATCAATGAACTAGACCTCAAAGAGCAACGTAAAGTGGTGGTGATACCTGACTATAGTGCAGAAGAAACATTCGGCAGCATTGAGGCAGCTATTGGCGATTATCTGAACATCGACTCTGTGTCCTACCAAGTGGTGGGAGTGCTGGAATCGAATGGTAATAAAGGACAGAGCCGATGCCATATCCCTTTTAGCACATTTCGCACCATCTTTCACTCGGGCTTTGATGTTCCAGAAATTGTGGTACAAACATATAAACCTGAAGAGGATGAATCTTTTGAGGCTTTGAGGGCGACATGGTGTAAGAGTTTAGGGGCTCGCCACGATTTCGCAGAAGACGACGAAAGTGCAGTATGGATATTTAGTGTAGCTCAAGGAGCAAAAGAGCAAAATTTAGCTTTGACGATGCTCCAACGTGCATTGTGGGTGGTCGGATTGCTCACGCTGATGAGCGGTGTGGTGAGTATTTCGAACATTATGCTCATCACCGTAAAAGAAAGAACTAAAGAATTTGGCATCCGCAAAGCACTGGGCGCACGTCCTTGGGCGATACTTCGCGGTGTACTCGCAGAAAGTGTAATCATCACGCTATTCTTTGGCTACATCGGTCTTGTAGCTGGAATTGCTGCCACCGAATGGATGAATGCAGTGTCAGGGCAACAAGTCACTGAATTTCTCAATTTCAGATTCTACACCTTCCTTGACCCTACGATTGACATGAGTGTTGCTTTTTCTGCTTTGCTGACACTCATCATCGCTGGACTCTTGGCAGGCTTCTTCCCTGCACGACGAGCGGTAAAAATCAAGCCTATTACGGCACTCAATGCTAAATAGCAGTTGCAGTTTCACCCAACCCAAACAATAAAATATATGAGTTTCTTCGATCTTGACTACTGGGCTGAAATCTGGCAGACTTTAACCAGAAACAAGGCGCGCTCTCTGCTTACAGCCTTTGGAGTGTTTTGGGGCATTTTTATGCTTACTCTCTTGATGGGAGGAAGCAATGGTTTTCGTGCAATACTCAATAAGAATTTCAATGGATTTGCACAGAACTCTTATTTCTTCATGCCGGGAACAACGACAAAGCCGTATAAGGGATTTCAAACGAACAGAAAATGGACTTTGCATTTGGATGACGTGGATGCTTTGCCTAAAAACGTGCCGGGTGTGAAGTTTGCCACTCCGATTGTGTTGGGGCTTTTCACTGATATGACCTACAAAGAGAACAAGGAGCAAGTGTCGCTCAAAGGTGTTTATCCTCAATATGACCAAATAGAAAATCCTCATTTGGTGATGGGTCGTTTCATTCAAATGTCTGATGTGGTGAACCATCGACGGGTGTGCGTGTTGAGCAAAAAGATTGCGAATGGTCTTTTTCCCAATGACCCAAATCCTTTGGGAAAATACGTGAAAGCGTATGGGATGTATTTGCAAGTGGTGGGAATTTCACACATCGTGAGCGATTTTGGCGTGGGAGGAAATAGTAGTATGTCGGTGTTTCTGCCCTTTTCAGTGGGGCAAAGTCTCACCAAGTCAGGCAATGATGTCAATCTTCTTGCGGTGGTGGTGAAAGATAATGTGTTGATCAGCAGTATTCAACCACAAATGGAAAGATTTTTCTGTGAACGACACTCTGTGGATCCTACAGACACCGCAGCCTATATGAGCATCAACATGGAATCGATGTTTCAAATGGTGACAGCGCTGTTTTCTGGCATCAACATCCTTGTATGGCTCATTGGTGTCGGCACCTTGCTCTCTGGCGCCATTGGTATCTCCAACATTATGATGGTAGTCGTGAAAGAGCGCACTACAGAAATCGGCATTCGCCGCGCCATCGGTGCCAAACCACGCGACATCCTCTCTCAAATTATGACAGAGAGTGTGGTCATTACTCTACTTGCTGGCATAGGTGGCATCATTATATCGGTGTGGATTTTGAGCGGTATAGACATAGCGGCACATTCTATGACGGAATCTTACCCGAGTGGCGGATTCTTCATCAGCTTCCCAGTAGCGGTTGGAGCATTGTTTGCCCTTTCCATCATTGGTGTTTTAGCAGGCATAGCCCCTTCGCTTCGAGCACTTGCCATCAAACCGATTGACGCCATCCGCGATGAATAAGACCCTTTTAGCACAACCTCATTCTTTCCTCATATTCCTAATAACAAGTTATATTCTTGCATCATGAAAAAAGCAATTAAAATCATTGGTCTCATCCTTCTTGGAGTGATTTTTATTGGCACCTTTGTCTTCCTCTACAATAAGACGCAAAAGAAAGAAGCAACTTTTGAAGAGATTGCTCCTGCCTACAATGACCTTCAACGCACCACCGTGGCAACGGGGACGATAGAACCGCGCAACGAAGTGGACATTAAACCACAGATTTCTGGCATCGTGGCGGAACTCTACAAAGAAGCTGGACAGTCGGTGAAAAAAGGAGAGCTGATAGCGCGTGTGAAAGTGATTCCAGACATGAGTTCGCTCAACTCGGCTGAAAATCGTGTGCGATTGGCTCAACTGAACTTGGCACAAGCTCAACGCGACTACAACCGCAACAAACAACTCCACGATCAGCAGCTCATTTCTACCGAAGAGATGGAGAAATCGCACTTGGCGCTTCGTCAAAACAAAGAAGAATTGGCGAATGCAACAGAGGCACTGCAGATTCTTAAAGAAGGTGTGAGCCGCTCCATGGCAGCACAATCCACAACTTTGGTTCGTTCTACGATTGATGGCATCATCCTTAATGTCCCTGTGAAAGTGGGTAACTCTGTGATTATGAGCAACACCTTCAACGAAGGTACAACGATTGCGACGGTGGCAAACATGAAAGACTTGCTCTTCAAAGGCACCATTGACGAAACGGAAGTGGCTTTGCTCACTAATGGAATGTCCATGGATATCTCCGTCGGTGCTTTGCCCGATGCTACGTTGTCTGCAAAGCTGGAATTCATCGCTCCTAAAGTGAGCGCTGGCACCCAAAGTAATCAGTTTGAAATCAAGGGAGCTATTGCCCCCAACAGTGGTCATCAGCTCCGCGCTGGATATAGTGCCAACGCAACCATCGTATTGGAGGCACGCAAACACGTGCTCACAGTGCCCGAAAGTGCGATTGTTCACGAGAACAACAAGACCGTAGTTTATGTGGTGACAAGCAAGGTTGGCGCAACGCCACAAACATTTGAACGTCGCGAGGTGACTGTTGGCTTGTCCGATGGCGTAAACATTGAGATTCTCAAAGGACTCACCACCAAAGACCGTGTGCGCGGCAACCAACAAGAAGCAACGACTGACAAATAAATCTAATGGTCGGTCATATTCTTAAGGTTTCATCCCTCATACACTAGTCTCGATTATGAAGAAAATCATATTTATGCTCCTTACAGCAGGCTTTCCGCTAATGGTTGGCGCGCAAACCCTCACATTGCGCCAATGCATAGACCGCGCTGTGGCACGCAATGTAAGTGTGCGACAAGCCCAAGTGGGACAACAGCAGCAAAAGATAGCCTTGGAGTCTGCCAAACAAGCTAGACTTCCCCAAGTGGGCGGTAGTTTTAACCAAAATCTATCGCTCGGACGTGGGCTTACCGCCAACAACACTTATGATACGCGCAACACCTACTCTTCCTCCTTGGGAGTGCACGCTGATATGCCACTCTTTACAGGCTTCCGCATTGGCAACGAGCGCAAACGTGCAGAACTCAATCTGAGAGCAGCGACAGCAGACATCGAACGACTAAGTGAAAGCTTGGGATTGCAAGTGACACAAGCCTTTTTCCAAGTACTCTACCAACAAGAATTACTGCAACAAGCAAAGACCAACTTGCAGCTATCCCAACTCCAAGAGAGTCGACTTGTTGGTTTGATTCAGGCAGGCAAGGCGGCACAAGTGGAACTCAGTGAGGCGCAATCGCGAGTGGCGCAAGACCAAGCCTCTATTGTACAAGAAGAGAGTCAATATAACTTGGCACTACTCGAACTCTCTCAATTGCTCGAGTTCTCTACACCTGATAGTTTACATATAGCTTCGCCTGCATCACTTCAACTTCCTCATCTGCCAGAAAGTGCTGATGCCGTCTTTGCACTCGCACTTCCTCAGCGTCCTGCACTGCAAGTGGCAAAACTTCGCACAGAAGCTGCACAAATGGGCGTGAAGGTGGCACGATCGGGTTATCTCCCTACTCTCTCCCTCTCTGCTGGTCTGGGCACTAATTACTACAATACTTCTGGATTTACCAACGAAGCATTTAATAGACAGATTCGCAACAACTTCGCTTCCTCTCTTGCACTCTCACTCAGCATCCCCATATTTGATCGATACAGTACGCGCAATAGTGTGAAACAAGCAAAACTCGAAGTGGTGAATCAACAACTTGAGGAAGAAAATCTCAAAAAAACGCTGTATAAAGAGATTCAAAATGCATATTACAATGCGGTGGCAGCACAACAAAAGTGGACGGCAGCAAAGACGGCAGAACAGGCTTCGGAAACCACTCTCAACCTCGTAACGAAGAAATACGAAGCAGGCAAAGCTAATGGTACAGAATACGATGAAGCCCGTAAAAAATACACCAACGCAACCACTCAACGACTTACGGCTTACTATGACTATATGTTTCGCACCAAGATTCTAGATTTCTACGCTGGCGAACTGCTGCAATAAAGGATTATCTTATATCGTCTGCTCTGTATCACGTTACAAGCACTGTTCCATATAAGCCTACATATCTTTTTCCAACGCAGATAAGGAACAGAAAATCTCTAAGAAAACGAAATACAACGCCCTATTTCTTCTAAATATCTCCGAGATACAGCATTGTAACTCGGAGATTTTATCTGCTTCGGCTGCATAAGTATCGAGAATATATGGAAGAGGCGTCGAAAAAAAACACTAGTATGTAGAAAATGACTGGTGAATGGACTTCATACAAAATAAAATGCTTATCTTTGTATGGTCAAATCGACGATGTATTTCATCGATATCTTTTCATCTAAAATACACATATACTTTCCTTTCACCATGAGAGTTATCATCGAACCTAACTACGACAAATTGTCGCAATGGGCAGCAGACTACGTTGTCAGCAAAATCAATGCAGCAAAGCCAACCGCTGAAAAACCTTTTGTATTGGGATTGCCTACTGGCTCAAGCCCTATGGGAATGTACAAAGCTATCGTAAAGGCTTACCAAGAAGGACGTGTTAGCTTCAAGCATGTTGTTACTTTCAACATGGACGAATATGTGGGTCTTCCTGAAGAACACCCAGAAAGCTATCACTCTTTTATGGCAACCAACCTTTTCAACCACATTGATTGCCCAAAAGAAAACATTCATATCCTCAATGGTAATGCCAAAGACTTAGTGGCTGAATGTGCAAACTACGAGAAGATGATTGCTGACTTCGGTGGTATCGATCTTTTCCTCGGTGGCATTGGTCCCGATGGTCACATCGCTTTCAACGAACCTTTCTCTTCACTCAACAGCCGCACTCGTGAAAAGACTTTGACGACAGATACTCGCATTGCTAATAGCCGTTTCTTCGGTGGAGATCCCAATGCAGTTCCTGCCACTGCACTCACTGTTGGGGTTGGCACCGTGATGGCTGCAAAAGAAGTGCTCATCCTCTGCAACGGCCACAATAAAGCACGTGCTTTGCAAGCTGCAATCGAAGGTCCTGTTTGTCAAGCCTGGACTATTTCTGCTTTGCAAACTCACCCTCACGGCATCATCGTTTGCGACGAAGCTGCTTGCGAAGAAATCAAGGTGGGCACCTACAAGTATTTCAAGGATATCGAAAAGGATAACTTGTAATCCCTACACTTTATCACTTTCCTCTATTTCAACGTGTCTTTGCTCCGCCTTATCCTAGGTGAGCAAAGACGCGTTGCTGTTTTCTAGAAGACAGTTCGTCTTGCAAGGAAGCCCAAGTGACTTCGATATTCAGCCTTCGTACTTCAGAAAACAGATATGCTCACTTTGCCTGTTGGGGCAAGGATTTCTCACCATATTCTCATAGACATGCACCCTATTCATCTGATGCCGAAACCTGGCGGTTCGGCTTGTAACTTGGATTGTACCTATTGCTACTACCTTGAGAAGCAAAAACTGTATGCAGCCTCAGGCAGACAAGAAATGAGTGATGAGCTGCTAGAGAAATATATTCGTGACTACATTGCAACACAACCAACGGATTATGTGCTGTTTACCTGGCACGGAGGAGAACCTTTAGTGCGGCCGATGAGTTTCTACGAACGTGCTTTGCGTTTACAAGAAAAATATGCGCAAGGTAAGACGATAGAAAATGCTTTGCAGACAAATGGAACTTTACTCACACTGAATTGGTGTAACTTCCTAAAAACAAACAATTTCCTTGTGGGAATTTCTATTGATGGTACACAAGAACAGCACGACCACTATCGGCTTTCTCGTTCTGGAAAAGGCACTTGGAGGCAAGTGATGCGCGGTGTGGAAATGCTACAACGATGTGGTGTGGATTGGAATGCGATGGCGGTTGTCAATGACTATAATGCGCAAGATCCACTGTCTTTCTATCGTTTTTTCAAATCAATAGGCTGCGATTATCTACAATTCACGCCCATTGTAGAACGCATATATCGACATCCAGATGGAAGACAATTAGCTTCACCCATAGAAGGATTGACCACGGCAGAAATGGCTCCTTTTAGTGTTTCACCTAAACAATGGGGCGACTTCTTATGTGCGATTTTTGACGAATGGGTGCGTTGCGATGTCGGTAATTTCTTCGTGCAGATATTTGATTCCACCCTCGCAGGATGGATGGGTGTGCCAGGAAGTTTGTGCACAATGGCAGAAACTTGTGGACATGCCACTGCCATGGAACACAACGGCGATGTTTATGCTTGCGATCATTATGTGTTCCCCGAATTTAAGTTGGGAAACATCCTGGAGAAATCTTTGGAATCCATGGTGTTTAGTGAAGAACAAAAGACTTTTGGCGAGAATAAACGCAAACTCCTAACTCAACAATGCAAGATGTGCGAATGGAGATTTGTATGCAACGGAGATTGTCCTCGTACTCGCTTTATAAAGAACAAAGATGGCGAATGGGGACACCCCTATTTGTGCGAAGGATGGCAGCATTTTTTCGAACACGTTGCTCCTTATATGGACTTTATGAAACGACAACTGCAGGCTAATCTTCCTCCTGCAAACATCATGAACGTGCTCGCAAAACGCGGAAAACTATAGGGTTTCTGCCTTAGGGTTTGGCAGAATGAAGAATAAATGCTAAATTTGCAGGAAGATATAAAGGCGTTTTTCATAAGAACAGCCCTAATTATAAGATAATCAACGAAACAACGAACATTTTTTGATGTTCATCAAGCTACAGCCCTATGGGAATACTCTCTAAACTCTTTGGTGGTTCTAAAAAAAGCGTGCAAGAACAAGGATGGCGCGTGGGAGGTACTGAAGATTTTATGACGCTTATCCGCGTATATTACCAAGCCGTTATGGCTTCTTCTTTTGGTCTTCGCGATTTTCGTGCTCTTCCAGACCTCAGAGTCTTCAAGCAAACACTGAAAGTGCAAACGATTAACAACAAAATTGGAGTTGCCGAGAAAAGTAAGTGTAAGAAGATGATGAATGAGATATACGGTATCTCCGACAACTTCTTCAAAGAAATTGATGAAAGCATCAAACGTCGCTGCAGAAATGTCAATGATATGCAGACTTATCTATTTCAATTTCAAGGATTTTCTCAAGAATTGATGATGCTGATGGGAAATTTGATGAATTGGAAGTTTCGTCTCCCCTCATTTTTGCGTGGTGCATTGCGAAACCTCACAGAAAAGTCTGTGCGCGACATTTTCACCAAAAACACTTGGAGCGATGCGAGTGTGCAAAAATCAGTGATGAACGTACGCAATTATCAAGCACAACTAGGATATTCACAAGAATGGATGACTGAATTCGTTTACAATGTGCTTATTCTAGCGAAAAAAGAGCCAAAGGCGAACACCAAAGATGCGTAGACTTTGGCAAGATTATTCATTGAAGGATTTATGACAATCTATGACTGCCGAAGAAGAAAAGATATTACACCAGTTTGAGACGCGTGTGAGACAGCTCATTATTAAGCATAAATCATTGCTTACTCAAAACGCTGAACTCACTCAATCGCTCGACGAAGAGAAATCTCGCGTCAAAGAACTGGAGCAACGTGTTGCCTCTCTCGAGCAACAATATGCTAATCTTAAAATGGCCAAGATGATTGAAATCACTACGGCCGAGAACCAAGCTGCACAGAAAAAGGTGAACAAATTAATTAGAGAAATCGATAAATGCATCGCCCTTCTCAACGTGTAGGTTGCTAGCACACAAATATGCCTAATACAAGCGACAAATTGCAAATCAGATTGTTGATAAACAATCAGCCTTATACGTACACTGTACTTCGCGAAAAGGAAGAATTGTTTCGTAAAGCAGCTGATTTAATCAACAGTAAATTCAATAAATATAGAACTGCTCAACCGAACCATAGTGCAGAACGCTATAGTACTACGGTGTTGGTTGATATTGCTGTGCAACTACTACAATTGCAAAAAGATAAAAGTGTGGATCCGATTGTCACTTCGATGAAACAGCTCAATGCTGAAGTAGAAGAGGTTCTCAACGAGGAATAAATAGTGGTTTCGCACATTCTCATCATACATTGACAACTACAAGACATAATTATATTCTTAAGCAATGCTCTACATAATCATAGCTTTAATAGCACTCATCATAGGTGGAGGCGGAGGTTATCTCTGTTTTCGCTACGTTCTAACATCTATCTATCAGCAAAAACTCAATGAAGCCTCAAAAGAAGCAGAGGTTATCAAGGAGAAAAAACTCTTGGAAGTAAAAGAGAAGTTCTTGAACAAGAAAGCTGAATTGGAAAAGGAGGTACAACAACGCAATCAACAAATTCTTCAAACTGAGAATAAGTTGAAGCAACGCGAGATGAACCTCAACAAAAAACAAGAAGAAATCAATCGCAATAAACAAGAAGTAGATGCACATCAAAATCGTGTGAAGAATCAAGAGGTGCTTCTTCAACGCAAAGAAGAAGAACTCAACAAGATGCATCAACGCGAGATTGAGAAGCTAGAGGAACTCTCTGGCATATCAGCAGAAGACGCTAAAAATCAACTCATTGAAGGTTTGAAAGCAGAAGCACATAGTCACGCTCAAAGCTATATCAATGAGATTATGGATGAAGCGAAAATCAATGCAAACAAAGAAGCGAAACGCATTGTTATTCAAACCATTCAACGCGTTGCTACTGAAACTGCAATTGAAAACAGTGTGACTGTATTCCACATTGACAATGATGAAGTAAAAGGTCGCATCATTGGTCGTGAAGGTCGCAACATTCGCGCTCTAGAAGCTGCCACTGGCGTAGAGATTGTGGTAGACGATACTCCCGAAGCGATCGTGATTAGTGCTTTCGACCCTGTACGTCGTGAAATCGCTCGTCTCGCTCTCCATCATTTGATTTCCGATGGTCGTATTCACCCTGCCCGAATTGAGGAAGTTGTTGCGAAAGTATCGAAACAAGTGGATGAAGAAGTCATTGAAACAGGTAAACGCACTGCCATTGACCTCGGCATTCACGGCTTGCATCCCGAATTGATTCGCATCGTAGGCAAGATGAAATATCGTTCTTCCTACGGACAAAACCTCTTGCAACACGCTCGTGAAACCGCAAATCTTTGCGGCATAATGGCAGCCGAACTTGGATTGAACCCTAAAAAAGCCAAGCGCGCAGGATTGCTTCACGACATCGGTAAAGTGCCTGATGAAGAAACAGAACTTCCACACGCACTTTATGGCGCAAAAATCGCTGAGAAATACAAAGAAAAGCCCGACATCTGCAACGCAATCGGTGCTCACCACGATGAAATGGAAATGACTTCTCTCATTGCTCCCATTGTGCAAGTGTGCGATGCCATTTCAGGTGCACGTCCTGGCGCACGTCGTGAAATTGTAGAGGCTTATGTAAAACGCTTGAACGACTTAGAAAACATTGCAATGAGTTATCCAGGCGTACTGAAAACCTATGCAATTCAAGCTGGACGCGAATTGCGCGTCATCGTTGGTGCAGATAAAATCGATGATAAAGAAATTGAAACGCTCTCCAACAATATTGCAACGCGCATTCAAAATGAAATGACATACCCAGGTCAAGTTAAAATTACCGTTATTCGCGAAACCAGATCTGTGAGCTACGCAAAGTAATTCAACATTGAAATTGGAGAAGGCAATGCAAGTTAGCACGCCTTCTTCATTTCTTTGCACAACAGTGCAATAAATCAAGAAGAAAGACGTTAGCTATAAAACGAAAAGGCGTTGTCATTCCGACAGACAAACCTTTATCTAGTTTATCATGCAACAACACAATAGTTACCAAACAACCGCATCTATTGAAAATAAAGACAGATATGCGATGAAAGAACCAGCCTTTCTTCATCGCTTCATAAAACGTCTGTTCGATTTGCTTCTATCTTTTACAGGTATTGTCCTCATTTCTCCCATCTTTATCCTTGTACTCTTACTTCAATGGTGCACCACTCCAGGTACTGCATTCTTTCGTCAAGAGCGCATAGGAAAAGGTGGAAAACCTTTTCACATCATCAAGTTTCGCACCATGCAACTTGATGCAGAATCTGATGGTCCACAATTAGTCAATATCCAAAACTCCTCACGATTCACACGCTGTGGACAATTTTTGAGAAAGCATCATCTTGACGAACTACCGCAATTGTGGAACGTACTCATTGGAGATATGTCCTTTGTAGGTTATCGTCCAGAACGTGCTTTTTTCATCAATCAAATTATGGAAAAAGACCAAAGATATGCGATGCTTTTTGCCATTAGGCCTGGTATCACCTCTGAAGCCGCCATTTATAATGGTTACACCGATACTATGGAGAAAATGCTGCGTCGTTTAGAAATGGATGTTGATTATCTCAATCATTTTTCTGTTTGGACTGATATTAAAATCATCTTATTGACAGCATTTGTGTTCTTCTCCGGAAAACAAGATGCGTCACAATAGTAAGCAACATTAGGGTTATGAAAAGTCTTAAAACCATACTTCTCTCTCTTTCTTTCTTTTTTTGCTGCGCTCTCACCTTTGCTCAGTCTACAATGACAGATAGTCAGATTATGGACTATATTGTCAAAGAAAATGCAAAGGGTACTCCTCGTTCTCAAATTGTAACTCAACTCATGGAGCGAGGGGTGACGGTGGATCGAATTCAAAAGATTCGACGCAACTATGAACGCCAAAAGAAAAAGGAAGTTCAAGGTGCCGTGAACATCTCTGGTGTAAAAGACGGAACAGAAGCACGCCTGCGCAAAAATAATGGAGAAGAACGAGAAGATCCCAAGAAGAACAACAAAGACTTTCCTACAAAAAACAAAGCGAAGGTAGACGAAAAGACACTTACTCCTCACCAACGTAAACTTCATCGCGAACAACAAGAATTTGATTTAGACGAATCACTCAATTTCATACTTCCAGACTCACTAGAAATGTATGAAAAAGAGATGCTTACTGTTTCACAAAAGAAAAAAGTCTTCGGGCGCGACATCTTCAATAGTAAAAAGCTCACTTTCGAACCCGAAATGAATATTGCAGCTCCTAACGACTATCGTTTAGGACCTGGAGATGCAGTGTATGTTGATGTTTGGGGAGCCTCACAAAAGCAATTTGAAGCCACCGTTTCTCCCGAAGGTGTCATAAACCTCGAGGGATACGAACCAGTGAATGTTAATGGTTTGACCGTAGCACAAGCCAACCAAAGGCTTCGCAACACACTTGGTTCACGTTTTGGAGGCTCACAAATAAAACTCACTGTAGGACAAACTCGCACTATCACTGTCAATGTGATGGGTGAAGTAAAAAATCCTGGCACCTACACCGTTTCAGCATTTGCTACCGTATTCCACGCGCTCTATATGGCAGGTGGTGTCAACGACATCGGTACACTTCGCGGCATCAAAGTACTCCGCAAAGGACGCTTAGTGTCCACAGTAGATATCTATGACTACATCCTCAATGGTCGCCTGTCGGGCAACATCCGTCTCACCTCTGATGATGTCATCTATGTCGACACTTACGACTGTCTCGTAAACATCACGGGTAAGGTGAAGCGTCCGATGTTTTATGAAATGAAGAAAACCGAAAGCGTCAATACCCTTTTGAAATACGCAGGTGGTTTTACTGGAGATGCCTACAATGGCAACGTCACCCTCATCCGCAAAACAGGAGGAGAAATGAGCATTTATAGCCTCAACGAATTTGAACGTGGCAAATTTCAACTCCAAGATGCGGACTCGGTTTCAGTAGATTCGGTGCTCAATCGCTACAAAAACCTTGTCGAATTGCGCGGTGCTGTGTTCCGTCCTGGAAAATACCAAATGGATGGCAACATTTCAACCGTCCGCCAGCTCATTGAAGCAGCAGGGGGACTCACTGAAGAAGCAATGCCCACTCGTGGCATCATCCATCGCTATCGTGCCGATCGTACGCTCGAAGTCAAAAACTTCAACGTTGGACAGCTTCTTCAACACAAAGAAGCCGATATGCCGCTGCAGAATGAAGACGCCGTGTTCATACCCTCTTTTAAAGATAGCAACGAAGAACTAACGCTTAGCATTTCGGGAGAAGTACGCTACCCTGGTACATACCAATTTGCCTCTAACAGTTCTATAGAGTCACTCATTCTGCAAGCTGGAGGACTCACCGACAAAGCCAGTGTCGCGAAAGTAGACATCGCTAGAAGATTTCGTGATAGAAAAGCTATTGCATCGGGCGAACAAGTAGCGCAATTCTTTAGTTTTTCAATCAAAGAAGGGTTCATCATCGATGGTAAACCCGATTTTACACTTCAACCATTTGATGAAGTTTATGTTCGCACCTCTCCAGGATATCAAGAACAACAACACGTCAAGGTAGAAGGTGAAGTCCAATTCCAAGGCACTTATGTGATGACGAAAAAGAACTACCGTCTCACCGACCTTATCGCTGCAGCAGGCGGTCTAACCAAAGAAGCCTATGCCAAAGGTGCTCGATTGGAAAGACAACTCACCGATGTCGAAAAACTGAAGCAGCAAGAACTCATCAAAATAGCCACTCTCAACGATAGCACAGACATCCGAAAAATACAGATTAACGATGTGCCCTATGTAGCCATCCATTTGTCTGAAGCCATCAATAATCCGGGAAATGACCGTTGGGATGTAATCCTTCGAGAAGGCGATCGCCTCATCATTCCACGCTTCACCAACACCGTAAGTGTCAGCGGTGAAGTGATGTATCCCACAACACTAGTCTACACCCCCGGTGCAAGTCTATCCACCTACATCAACCAATGTGGAGGTTATAGTTTAAAAGCAAAAGGTAGCCGCGCATTTGCCATTCAGATGAATGGTACAGTGAAGCGCATTCGCTCCTCTCGCGACATCCAACCAGGAAGCAACATAGTTGTTCCAGCTAAGCCCAAATGGCAAGG
>CAJPLH010000020.1 GCA_905371275.1 Prevotellaceae bacterium | reverse complement strand
AAATTGCGCGAACAACGTGTTGTTTTATCACAAACAACGGATTGTTTCGCTAAAATGAGGGGATTTCTTGCAAAACTGCCTGAAACTTGCGATTTTCAAACGCGCTGAGAATCGCGTATTTCTCAACAACTTTTTCTGAGTTCAAAAAGTCGCGTTAAATGGAAGGATGCGATTTGCAAAGTTCTCTTAATCATCGCTCTGTTGTAATGATATTCAACTGCAGAAAAGGGATAGAAGACATTGCACATCTATTTTGAAAGTAGGGATAGGGCTGCACTTGATGGTTGACTCCACAAATATGAAGATGCAAAGCATTAGTTGAGTGAAAACGGACAAAAAACTTGCTATTCTCAGCTTTTCTCTGTAATTTTGCTTTGCTATATCGTGGCATATTTTGAACTACTCATTTTTCTATGCGCATACTCTCTATTGATTACGGGAAAAAGCGGACGGGCATCGCTGTGACAGTCACATTACAGTTGATTGCTAACGGCCTTACCACTATCGACACGAAATAACTTCTGAAGTTTTTGTTGGATTACACCGCTAAAGAAGAAGTGGAGCGCATAGTCATCGGACTCCCCGTGCAACCTAATGGTCAGCCATCTGAGAACCAAGCACGTGTGAGAAGCTTTACTGGTACGCTGGCTAAGGCTTTGCCGCACATACCGATTGAGTTTTACGATGAACGATTTACTTCCGTGTTGGCTCATCGGGCAATTTTGGAGAGCGGAATAGGAAAAATGAAGCGTCGCGACAAAGCATTGGTGGACGAAATCTCAGCAACCATCATCTTACAAAACTATATGGAACAACGTCGCAATGGATTTTAGGTCTTCTTACTGAGAATCCCCCGACTTTACACTCAAGAATTATGACATTACCTATCTATCTTTACGGACAACCTGTATTGCGTGAGGTTGCACAAGACATCACTGCCGACTATCCTAATCTTTCAGAACTCATTGACAATATGTTTGAGACTATGGAAGAGAGTGACGGCGTGGGTTTGGCTGCTCCTCAAATCGGTCTTCCTATCCGCTTACTCGTTGTTGGCCTAGACGGTCTATCCGATGACTATCCAGAATATAAGGATTTCAATCGTGCGTTCATCAATGCGCATATTGTAGAAGCAGATGAGGAAAATATTGGTAGCTACGAGGAAGGATGTCTTTCAATTCCTGGCATCCACGAGTCTGTGAAACGTCCTAAACGTGTTCGTGTGAAGTGGATGGACACAGAGTTTAACGAACACGATGAATGGGTGGACGGATTCTTGGCGAGAGTGTTGCAACATGAGATAGACCATTTAGATGGTAAACTCTTTATTGACTACATCTCACCAATGCGCAAACAGCTGATTAAAAAGAAGCTCAACAACTTGCTCGAAGGCAAGGTGCGTTGTCACTACAAGACTAAGGCTAAATAGCAATAGTCTATCATAAAGTCGAGTGCTCAGTCGGCTATTTTCTAACCTCTGCTCTCTATCATAATGAGATATTGGCGAAGTTTGGTTTTTTCTTATGCTGGGTGGCTAAAATATGCAAGCCTAGTTATGGTCTGTGCTCTGTTTGCGCTAGCAAGCAGAGCACAAACTGATGTAGAAAACGTGCTCACCATGGGTAGAGTAGCCCTCACTTATGACGACTATATCACTGCAATTCACTATTTTAATCGTGTCATTGAAGCGCGTCCTTCTATGGCAGAAGCCTATTTTCACAGAGCTGATGCCAAAGCTCGCCTAGAAGACTATGACAGTGCCATTGCCGATTTAGATAAAGCCATTGGTCTTAATCCTTTTCGACTTGAGTTTTATGAACTGCGTGGGATGTGTCTTGGACAACATCGGATGTTCCCACAGGCTATTGCCGACTACGATCATGTTTTGCAGCAAAACCCATGGCAACAAAACGTACGATTCAATAAGATTGTAAGCCTATTACAATTAAAGGATTACGCTAAAGCAACAGCTGAAACCGACTATTTTATAGCACGTTGGCCAAATTACTCAAAAGTCTATCTTGCAAAAGTGGAAATTTCACTTGCTCAAAAAGATACGCTTAAGGCTTTAGCTTGGGCGGACACGTTGCTTCAACTCACTCCACGCGATGCAAATATGTGGAATTTCAAGGGACAATATGCTCTCCGCCACAAACGCTATGTTGAAGCTGATAGTTTTCTAACGAAGGCCACGATCATCGATCCGATGGAAGCCGAATCTTTTCTAATGCGAGCAGCCGTTCGTCACAGTCTTAGAAAATATGATGATGCACTCAAGGATTATGATGAAGTGATACGGCTTATTCCTCAGCATTTTGTGGCGCACTATAATAGAGGGCTTTTGAGATCGTTTGTTGGCGATGATAATCGCGCCATCAAAGATTTTGATTTTGTGTTGCACAAAGAACCTCATAACACGCTTGCGGCCTATAATCGTGCCATTTTAAGTGAGAGAGTGGGGAATTATGGTCAAGCAATAAAAGACTACACAACGCTAATTAAAATCTATCCTCGCTTCTGGGCGGGATATGCAGCGCGTGCTCGTAATTATAGACGACTAGGCAAGACAAAAGCTGCACTAATGGACGAAACAAAAGTGCAGCGGGCAGAACTAGACTTCTTTTTTGCGCCACAAAAGCGTGCTTCGATTAAGAAAGTGAAAACGCATTCAGAATTTGAATTGGAGCAATATCAACAGCTGAAAGAAGAGCCAGAAGATTCTTTGCGTGTGCGATTGACAGCAACGTCAGGACGTATTCAGAACAAAAAGGTTGAACGAGTTTTCTTGCCGATGTATCGCGTCACAGCGACAACAGCAAGCAGCAATGGGTACAAAAGCGTCTTGTTTTTATCAACATCTTCTGTATTGAAGTCGCACAATGCCGAAGTTTGCGCAGAAGAATCTAGTTCTATTGTCCCCTTGTCAGAACTGCGTAAATGGCTTCATCAGCAAACGGTTGAACATTCTGTTTTATTGCTATCGCAAGAAGCTTCTAGTTTAATCGAAGTGGATGGAGACAAAGCCTTGGCGCTTCTGAAACGTGCAGAAAGACTCCAGCCCCAATCTGCAATGATACATTATAATATAGGGTGTGTCTTAGCATCTCAGGGGAAATTATCAGAAGCAGAAACGGCTTTCTCTCAGGCTATTCAACTAGACGATCGTATGGCTGAAGCCTATTTTAATAGAGCTGTGGCAGCACTCCTTCACAACAATAACATAAAAGCTATAGCCGATCTCAGCAAAGCAGGAGAATTAGGCTTATATCGTGCTTATAATCTCATCAAGCAAGCACAGAAACAGCAACACTAAATGAGAACTATCGAACTATTGTGTCCAGCTAAAAACGCGGATATCGGCATAGAGGCAATTCGTCACGGAGCCGATGCCGTCTACATAGGCGGACCATCCTTTGGTGCACGAGCAGCAGCGGGAAACTCTATTGAAGATATCCAAAGACTCTGCGACTATGCTCATATTTTTGGAGCACGTGTCTATGTCACGCTTAATGTCATTCTGTATGACAACGAACTTGCAGAGGTGGAAAAGATGGTACATTCGTTGTATACTGCCGGAGTTGATGCTTTAATTACGCAGGATTTGGCTTTGCTAAAGATGGATTTACCGCCAATAGCCTTGCACGCCTCAACTCAAATGGACACCGTAAGCCCAGACAAAGCAAAGTTCTTAGAACAATGTGGCTATTCTCAAATAGTTGTTGGTCGCGAACTCTCTATAGATCAACTAAGGAACATTTCGGAATCAGTGACTGTTCCCATTGAAGCTTTCGTGCATGGAGCTCTTTGTGTGAGTTACAGTGGGCGTTGCTATGTTTCTCAACATATTTGTGGCCGCTCTGCCAATCGCGGTGCTTGTTCGCAATTTTGTCGCTTAAAGTTTGATTTGGTTGATGCTGACGGAAATGTAATTTTAACGCAACATCATCTTTCATTGCGCGATATGAATCGAACAAATAGCATCGAGCAAATGTTGGATGCAGGAGTAAGTAGTTTCAAAGTTGAAGGACGTTTGAAAGATGTGGGATATGTGCGGAATATCTCGGCACATTATCGCGAACAAATAGACCGCGTGATATCCCGCCGACCAGAATTTCAGCGAGCATCATTCGGAAAATCCAGATATACTTTCAAACCACAAGTTGAGAAGTCGTTCAATCGTGGTTTCACCGAGTTTTTTCTACAAGGCCGACTTCCCGATATATGGTCAAAACGCACCCCAAAAGCAATAGGCGCTCCTGTGGGGAATGTGAAAAGAATGGGACGCCGCTCCTTCATTGTTGAAAGTTCAGTAGAGTTTGCCAACGGTGACGGACTTTGTTTTTTCGATAATGAAGGGAAATTACAAGGATTCCGCGTCAATAGGGCAGAAGGCCGTGAATTATTCCCACTAAAGATGCCCGAAGGTTTGTTGCCTGGCATGGAATTGTTTCGGAATGAGGATAGAGCCTTTGAAAAAACGATGGAGAAATCCTCTTCTGAGCGTGTGCTAACTGTGCGACTCTGCTTGCGCAAGCAAGACAATGATGCAGAGGGTTTTACTCTTTCGGCTATTACAGAAAGTGGTGCCAGCGTAAGTTTGAATTTTGCAACGGAACTTCAAGAAGCGCGGTCACCTCAGCGTGACAACATCATACGGCAGCTCTCTAAACTAGGAGGAACTCCATTTGTGGCAGAGGATGTGCAAGTAGACGTCGAGGGAGAGTATTTCATCCCTGCCAGTTTGCTCAATGAATGGCGGCGTACGTTGGTAGAGCATCTCATTAGAGCATGTCGAGCAAAACATACGCGCGATTTAAGACGTCCCGTTTCTGAAAACATTTCTCTTAAAGGTGTGCCACTAGACTACACGAGTAATGTGTCTAATCACCTTGCAGAACAGTTCTTAAAGGAACACGGGGCACAATCTGTGGAACCAGCCTTTGAAGTTAAGCCACTTCCAGACGCAACACTGATGACTTGCAAACATTGCATCCGCTATGCCAATGGACAATGCCCACGAGAAACGAAACGTCCTCCTACGTGGAAAGAACCTTTAGCCTTGCGTATGTCGGATGGACGAACCTTTCCGCTGACCTTTGATTGTGCGAAATGCGAAATGAGTGTTCATACCAATCGATAAAGGAATCGCTGCACAGCTCGTCATTCTAATCGCAGTGTTGCAAATGCTTGAAAAAAAACGAGAAGGGTAGCAGTAGCTGAAGCGTTCTAGCAACTTTTCGACAGTGGACATCTTCTAAACAGAAACGGCAATGAAAGTTTTGAAATCTCTTTACCTGACAAAGTTTATACTGTTGTTTTGTATCAGTATATCGCTTTTTGTAGCGTGCAAGCACGATCGTCCGCAGGTGTTGAATCCGTGGGTGGGGGAGAATGTCGATTCCGCTTCATTTAGATCAAAATACCATTACTGGAACAATTTCAATTTCATTGCAACAGATACGATTCGCCTTGCCGCCTCTCCAACAAATACCATTGGTTTTTCTGAAGACACAGTGTCTACAAGTTTGCAACAATGGGATGCTGTGGTGGTGACGAATGTGGCGTCAGTGCCAACGGATACGATAGATAGTATGTGGGTGATGCTTGCACGCGATCCTCAAACGATAGGTTGGGTTCGCGCCAAAGAGCTACACGATAGAGTAGTGCCAGACAACATTATTTCTCGCTTTATCTACTTGTTTTCAAGTTGGAGTATGCTCCTAGTCCTCTCTGTGTTGGCCTTTGGTGTCATCTTCTTTGGGATTCAAAATTTGCGTCATGCGCGTTTTCAAATGGTGCATGTCAATGACATAAAGAGTTTCTACCCCACGTTCCTTTGTCTTGTTGTGAGTAGCTCAGCCGTTTTATATGGTGCAATCCAGCAATTTGCCCCTAATGTTTGGGAAGGGTTCTACTATGATCCAACGCTGAACCCTTTAGCCAATAATCCGCTTCCCATCCGTTTGTTCGTTATAAGCATTTGGACAATGCTAATCGTGTTGATAGCCGTGATAGACGACGTATTCAAACAGCCAGCTGTGGTTGATGCTGTGGCCTATCTAGCCTCACTCTTTGGGGTGTGTATGGTGCTTTATCTCTTCTTTACGCAGAGTGTACATATATATATAGGTTATCCCGTGCTGGCTGCCTATTGGTATTTTGCACTACGCAGACACTTTCAGCATAACCGTTCGCCATATCGCTGTGGACAATGCGGTGCAGGGTTAGAAACAAAAGGAAAATGCCATAAATGTGGGGCTATCAACGAATAGTTCACCGTAGCTTTCTTAGTTTCTAGCAATCATATTGCCCATTAAAGCTAGTTTAATTCGAGAATCCTTGGTGATTCTGCAATTTATTAGTAGCTTTGAAGGTGAAAATCTCAACTCAAAATTCATACATCTATGTCACACAACAGTAGCTTGGTGAGTATCGCGGAGCTTTCTCGCGAAAAAATCCTCTATCTTATGGAGTTGGCTCAAGAATTTGAGCAGCGACCCAACAGAAAACTTTTGGACGGTCGCATAGTTGCTACATTGTTTTTCGAACCATCAACGCGTACGCGTCTTTCTTTTGAGACAGCAGCTCACAGACTAGGGGCTAGCGTTATCGGTTTTACCGACCCTAAAGTGACTTCGTCCACGAAAGGGGAAACACTCAAAGACACCATTATGATGGTGGCCAACTATAGTGACGTGATTGTTATGCGCCACTTTCTCGAAGGAGCGGCTCTTTATGCTAGCGAATTGACGCAAACGCCTGTTGTAAATGCTGGAGATGGCGCGCATCAGCATCCTTCGCAAACCTTGCTCGACCTTTACACTATGCTTCAAACGCAGGGAAGGCTTGACAATCTAAACATTCATCTAGTGGGTGACTTGAAATATGGTCGCACTGTCCACTCGTTGATTATGGCAATGCGTCACTTTAATCCGACATTCCATTTTATTGCTCCTAAAGAACTTGCTATGCCTGAAGAGTACAAGCAGTACTGCAACAAGCATAGCATTAAATTTGTTGAGCACGAGGAGTTTAATGAGGATACTATTGCAGAAGCAGACATTATATATATGACACGTGTGCAACGCGAGCGTTTTTCTGATTTGATGGAATATGAACGCGTGAAGGACGTCTATATATTAAGAGGTGATATGTTGGGAAAGGCCAAAGAGAATATGCGCATTCTTCACCCACTGCCACGCGTAAATGAAATTACGCAAGACGTAGATGATACGCCACACGCCTACTATTTCCAACAAGCTCTCAATGGGTTGTACGCTAGAGAAGCAATTCTTTGCGATGTTTTAGGAATTTCCCTGGAACAAGTCAAAGCAGACCAAACGATTATTCAATGATAAACTAGAGATTATCTCACAATGAAAAGAGAAAAACTAATGGTTGCCGCCATTGAGAATGGCACGGTAATCGACCATATCCCATCTAATAAGTTGTTCGAGGTGATTCGTCTATTGGGTATCGAAGAATTGGACCACGACACAGTATTTATTGGGTATAATCTGCAGAGTAGTGCGATGAAGAGAAAGAGTATTGTGAAGATTGCGAATAGATTCTTCTCTGAAATCGAACTGAACCAGTTGTCTGTTGTCGCGCCTAATGTGACTTTGAGCATTATCAGAGACTATACTGTCGTTGAAAAGCGTTCGGTGAAACTTCCTAAAGAGTTGAACAACATTGTGCGCTGCAACAATCCTAAATGTATCTGCAACAATGAACCTATGCACACACGCTTTGTTGTGAACGAAGATAGTTTGACGTGCCATTATTGCGATATGGAACAGTCATTGAACCAAGTGAAATTGGTGTAGTTTCACTCATTATCCTCAACATCTTATTGAAACAATATGGATCAACAAATTTTCGACCTTATTGCTGCCGAGGAGCAACGACAAGTGCACGGCATAGAACTAATTGCTAGTGAAAATTACGTGAGCAATGAGGTGATGCGTGCTATGGGGAGTGTCTTAACCAACAAATATGCTGAGGGTTATCCAGGACATCGCTACTATGGTGGCTGTCAAGTTGTAGATCAGATAGAACAAATTGCCATAGACCGTCTGTGTAAATTGTTTGATGCTGAGTTTGCAAACGTACAACCTCACTCTGGTGCGCAAGCCAACCAGGCTGTGTTCTTGGCCGTAATGCAACCTGGCGACACTTTCTTAGGATTGAGCCTTGAACATGGTGGTCATCTTTCACATGGTTCATCGGTAAATACTTCCGGCATCCTATATAAACCAGTTCCTTATCACCTTGTGAAGGACACTGGGCTTGTAGATTATGATGAAATGGAGGCACTCGCGCGCGAACATAAACCGAAACTCATTGTGGGAGGAGGTTCTGCCTATAGTCGTGAATGGGATTATGAACGTATGCGCGCTATTGCAGATGAAGTGGGTGCCTTGTTGATGATTGATATGGCACATCCTGCCGGACTTATCGCAGCAGGATTGTTGAAAAATCCTATACACTATGCGCACATCGTGACTTCAACAACGCATAAAACATTGAGAGGCCCCCGAGGAGGTGTGATTCTGATGGGAAAAGATTTCGACAATCCCTGGGGAATTACCAATCCAAAGGGAGAAACAAAGAAAATGTCTCAACTCATCAACAGTGCTGTTTTCCCTGGTATTCAAGGTGGACCTTTGGAACACGTAATTGCTGCAAAAGCTGTGGCTTTTGGCGAAGCTCTGCGTCCCGAATTTAAGGTTTGGGCTGCACAAGTGCAGAAGAATGCTGCGACTTTGGCAGAAGAACTCACCAAACGCGGATTTGACATCGTGTCTGGCGGCACAGAGAATCACTCTATGCTGATTGATTTGAGAAACAAATATCCAGAAATTTCAGGAAAACAAGCAGAGAATGCGTTGGTGGCTGCTGATATCACGGTAAACAAAAATATGGTGCCTTTTGACAATCGCAGTGCGTTTCAAACTTCTGGTATTCGATTAGGTACGGCTGCCATAACATCTCGTGGAGCAAAAGAAGACCTTGTGGTGAGAATAGCGGAACTCATTGAGCGTGTGCTCGACAACTACAATAACGAAAGTATTATCGCTGAGGTTCGCTCTTATGTGAATGATTTAATGAAGAGCTATCCGCTTTTTGCCTGGTAGTTGTTTTACGCCCAACATATTTTTTCTGCTTACTCTGCCAATTTCATTTGATAAGTGCGTCAATGTATTTGAGTTTTTTCAGAAGAGCAGAGTAGAAGTACTGCAAAAAAACGCGTCAAGTTTATGGCTTGACGCGTTTTGGCTTTCATAAATATGTGCAGTAGATTACTTGTTGTGGCGAAGATAAAGAATACCTTGGTAGAGATGGCGTAACATGGGTATGAAATGACATAATCCTTTGCGAGTGCTATCGAAGGCAAAGCAAAAACATCTCACCCAAGCAGAGGAGCCATATTTATAGTAGGTCAATGCACCTTTTGAGCGCTGGACTCCTGCATCAACATAAATCATTGAACGTTTTAACATTGTGCTGGTTTCAACTATTTTCAAGGGAAAATAGCGGATGGATAAGCCTGCGCGCAAAGCGTCAAACAACCAAACTTCTTCTTCCCCACAGGTTAGAAAACGTGTACCAAGGCCAAAACGTTCATCAAAATGGACTTTCCCTTGAATACTTTCTCTTCTACATACCATTTCTATGGTTGATATGGTATAATCATCGGGAATACTTGTGATTTCACGCTCAACTTCTGGATATTTCTTCAATAGCTTTCCTGTGTATGTGCTTGCACGATAAAAAGCAACGTCTAGTTGAGGATGCTGCTCAAAAGTATTCAATATGCAGTCCACAGCTCCAGCCGTCAAACGTGCATCGTCATCTGCAAACATCACCAAATCTGCTTTGGCTAACTCCAAAGCGTGGTTACGATTTGACGAAAGACCTTGACCTTTGTAGGCGCTGACTAACACGTCTACACGAGAGGATAGAGCTGATGGTACCAATTCTAAATAGCGTTCGTCGGTGTATTGATATGAGACAATGTAGCGAACTCCTTTGCGCTGAGGGAGTAACAGATCGTCTATGCGAACAATACCTTTGTTTAGGGAACAGATGAGTATGTCTAGGGTCATAATTAGAATGTATTGACGGTTGAAATGGCACGAACAACATTAGAGAGTTGTTGATGGTTCTTAATCGAACAATTTATTTGAACAGACTTTCTTTCTTCGCCAAGCACCATTCCTTCGAAATTCTCGTTGTTCGCTTGGTTCGTTAGCTTTCTGTTCGTATCTTCTCAGAATCTACAAAACACAATTGCCTTTAGCAACGAATATATCTCGGAGGTTTCTCTACTTATGTTTGACTTCGGCTGAGCGTTGAGAGGAGTGCTTTGAGAGGTTTGGTATAGAACCAATTAAACATAATGACCATTCAAGTCGTTTAATGAAGAATTCAGAGATTCCTTGAGAACTTCTTGACGTCCCGCAGAGAATTACAGGCTAAATGAACAGGCGTCTCTAAGAGAAAATCGAACTCGCTTTGAATATAGTCATTAATCAACTACGTGGAAAACCTTAGTGAGAGTTACAACGTATTTCAGAGCGGAACTTTTGTAAGAAATATCTCCGCCATTATTGGGAAGTCTGCCTCCTTGTGGTACTGATGCTTTTCCAATTCCTGCGACATCATAGGTGGCAACTAAAGTCACTTTGTATCTCCCTGCTGATTTAATCGTGATGGTGTCCGTTGCATTTCTGGCTTTATCATCGTACACAACAGTAGACTTGTAACTCTGCACAACTTCATCCGCAGGAGAAACCGTCCAATGATAATTTGCTTGATAAAGATGTCGCCCTTGCTGGCTCTCTACTGCTGAAATAACGAAAGGAACACCTACTTTTAATCGATTGTCATTGGTATTATTAACCAGACTCTTCGCTTCGAATCCTTTGAAAACGGGAAAAGTTGCTTCAAATCTTTCATTATCTTCTCCGCAAGCAACCAATACTGCAACGGCTGCTAATGAGCATATATATTTCACTTTCGTATTAAACATAACTTTGTTGGGCAAATTTGTACAATGGTTTGACTTTTAATTAGAAATCACGCAGAGTCTCAAACAAATTCTGCACCGGAAGCCCCATTACATTCACATAAGAACCTCTGATTGAGCGAATTCCGACAATTCCTATCCATTCCTGAATACCATAACTGCCTGCTTTATCATAGGGTTTATAGGAATCAATGTAAAAATCAATCATATCGCCAGTCAGTTCTGCGAAAGAAACCTCTGCATCAACCGACTTTATTATAGACTTCTCCACACTAAGTACACCGAAAGCTGTTGTTACGATGTGCGTACGACCACTTAATTGCTTAAGCATACCGACAGCCTCTTCCCTACTCTTCGGTTTTCCTAAAACTTTCCCATCAATCCTTACGACTGTGTCAGCTACAATGAGTAACTGCTGTGGAGCAAGTTCCGGAATATAGGCTGCAGCTTTCTTTTTGCAGATATATTCTGCAACCTTTCCGTCCTCTAAATCTGTAGGATAACTTTCGTCTACGTTAGCTTTTACGTAGATTCTAAATGAGAGTCCCAGCGATTCAAGAAGTTCCTTGCGTCTCGGAGAATTGCTAGCGAGAATAATGTCATACTCACGAAGATGTTCTAGCATTGTTTCTGTTTTTATACCAAAACGTCTACATCACTACCCTATTTTGAAGGCAGACAACAGAAGAAGTCTTGTTCGTGAAAATAATAATAAGCGACTACCAACCAAAAGCTTCAGAGTTATGCATCCAGCGACCTTGAGCACGCAACACTTGTTCTACAACGTCTCTAACGCAACCGTTTCCTCCAGAGTATTCAGAGACATACACCGAAATAGCCTTAATTTCTGGGGCAGCATCACAAGGACAGCACGGACACCCACAGCGTTGCATCACTTCATAATCGGGAATATCATCTCCCATATACAACACCTCATCAGCTTTTAAGCCATTCGCCAATAGATAATCATCAAAAACGTCTATTTTGACCGAAACTCCCATAAATATATCAGAAATTCCAAGTCCCATGTAGCGTTCCTTGATGGTTTCATTCTTGCCCCCGGTTATAATTGCTAGTTGGAGTCCCATTTTCACTGCGTGTTGAAGGGCATAACCATCCTTAGTATTGGCTGTTCGCACTGGCTGTCCCCCTAAGAGTAGGACATTACTTTCGCTCAACACTCCATCAACATCAAAAATGAGAGCACGTATTTTGGAAAGATCGTAGTTAATCATGAATGAAAGGTATGATATATGCTTTCGCTTAAAAGATTATAGAGGGCAAGTTGCTCGGGAGAATCTGACAACAATTCCCGATGAGCGTTCATCACGCGTTCATCACCTCGAATCGCGGGGCCAGTTTGAGCAGAACGAGGGGACAGCTTGGAAACTTTTGCCGCTGTTTCAGCAATCAGTGGACGAAGGTAGTCAAAAGGAAGTCCCTCAGCTTCCAACTGTTGTCCGGCAATGTCATAAATATGGTTGACAAAATTGCAAGCAAACACAGCAGATAAATGCAATACCCTGCGTTGAGAAGACGTCAGAGAGTGAACTTTTTGAGAAATGCTATCAGCTAGTTGTTTAATGTTCAAAGTGGTAGAATCGTTGTTTCCTTCTATAAAACAAGGTATTTCTTTGAAGTTGACGGAGCGTTCTTTCGAAAAAGTCTGCAAAGGGTATAAAACCCCACAAGGTAGTCCACAAGCAAAAAGCGATGACAAAGCTACAGCACCAGAAGTGTGCAGGACGATTCCGGACTTTAAATGCGTAGGCCAAACTTCTGCAATTTGAGAAATTGAATCGTCTTTTGCAGCAATGATATAATAATCAGCAAGTGGGAGCGTTTCAATGCCACTGGCAGCAACACACCCCTGCCCTATTTGGTTCGCAAGACACTGGGCTGTTTTACCCGATGCACTACAAACAGCCACAACTTTATGCCCCACCTCCTTTAGAGCGAGAGCCAAGTGAGTGGCTAAGTTACCAGCTCCAATCAGGACTATCTGTTTTGCTTTAAACGAACAATTTGTCATATACGGCAAATTTACACAATTCTTTGAACAAAACAAAGAAGTGCAGCACAAAAGTACCGCACTTCACTGTGAATATAAATAGAGGAAAACTTCTTATCCGTAGATAATTTTACCGTTCTCGTCTTCAAAGGCCTTTGTATCCTTTGCGTACTGATTCATAGCACGCATACTCATACCCATACTTGAAAAACCACCATCGTGGAAGAGGTTTTGCATCGTCACTTTACGGGTCAAATCAGAGAACATCACAACAGTGTAATCTGCACATTCGTCAGCAGTTGCGTTGCCTAGAGGAGACATCTTATCTGCAAAGTCCATCAAGTCGTTCATACCCTTCACGCCACTACCAGCAGTGGTAGGAGTTGGACTTTGAGAAATCGTATTTACACGAACGTGTTTTTCGCGGCCATAAATATAACCAAATGAACGAGCAATGCTTTCGAGCAAACTCTTGGCATCTGCCATATCGTTATAGCCAAAGAAAGTGCGTTGTGCAGCTACATAAGACAAAGCCACAACTGAAGCATACTCGTTGAGTGCATCTTGCTTCTTAGCCACTTGCAACATCTTGTGGAAAGAAAGTGCAGAAATATCGAGAGTTTTGCTGAGATAGTTATAGTCCAGATCATCGTACGTGCGTTGCTTACGTACATTAAGACTCATACCAATAGAATGGAGAACAAAGTCTATTTTTCCTCCGAGCAAGCGTTGGCTTTCAGAGAAAACCTTTTCCAAATCTTCTACGCTAGTAGCGTCAGCTGGGATAATAGGTGCATTAAGTTGTTCTGAGAGACCATTAAGTTCGCCCATACGCAGAGCAACTGGAGTATTAGTGAGCGTAATGCTTGCGCCTTCTTCTACTGCTTTCACGGCAACCTTCCAGGCAATAGAGTGTTCGTTGAGTGCGCCGAAGATGATACCGCGCTTTCCTTTGAGGAGATTGTGACTCATATATAATTTCGAGGATAATGTCTCTTCAACAGAGACTATGTTATGTATTATTCTGCGCAAATATAGTGATTTTGTGCAAGATAACCAACGAATATGGCCATAAATTGCTGGAACAAGACTTTTATTCTTCTCTTTTTGTAAGATTAGACATAGCAAAACAAGGAACGAAAACGACTTTTCTCGAGAAAAACGGCAGGAAACGATAGAATGATATTTGTCTAAAAAGAAAATCGTTGAGTAAGTCTAATAGTAATCTTTGGGGTCAATGCAGAGTGTGGTAAGCATATCTGCGCTTTGTAGCAACGGAACTATAGCATATTTGCGACAAGCATCATAAAAAGCTTTGCGCATCTGCGAACCGGCTTCCCCGGCTTCAAACGCTCCACGATGCCAACGAATTGCAAGTTGCTCATCTTTGTGAATCTTCATATAATAGGAAACAATGAGGTTTGACTTCTCACCATGTCCATATGGAAAGTCGTCTTCTTCAATATATCCAGAATACGTTTCCCATTGACCATTGAGCAACTTTCGTTTTTTCTCGCAAGGCTTGAATCGATTGCATTTCCAAACATCATGAAAAAGCGCCACAATGGCTAAACTTTCTTCGGGTATTGGGTCAAAACAAGCATCATCATCACTAAAAACGTGAGGTTGTAGCGTTGATTTGTAAATACGAAGCAAAGTCTCAAAGACATTGAGTGAATGGAGACACAAGCCTCCGGGTTCATCTAAATGATGAACCGCAGAGGCTGGTGCTGTAAAAAAGTCTGTTTTGTATTCTAAGTACTCAAGAAGTTCCTTAAGACCTTCTCGCGATATGTAATTCCTACACACATCTAGGAATGACTTTTTGTTTTTCAGAATATCTTCTTCGGAAATCATTAGAATAAGGTATAAGGTAAGCGTTATAGGAAAGTGCGCAAGCGCATAGAGGAAACAAAGCAATCTCTAAACACTTCATCCACTTCGGGTTCACGATTGCGAAACAACCCATAAACAGAAGCACCGCTACCAGACATCGAAGCATAGACGGCTCCCATATCATAAAGCATTTGTTTGATGGCCGCAATTTCAGGATATCTCTGGAAAACACTCACTTCAAAGTCGTTTTTGACGGTGTCCTTCCAGGTTTCTATTGGTCGCGCCAAAGACAACAACAAGTTCTCAGTGGATGCACGCGGAGTAACCAGAGCATAAGCCTCTCGAGTTGAGACGTGTATTCGAGGTTTCACAAGAACAAGATTCCACCCTGCAAGGTCAAAATCTATAGATGTTAGCTGGTCGCCAATACCTGTGGCATAAGCTGGACGAGCGTGGTAAAAGAACGGGCAATCCGCTCCTATTTTACTCAAACGGAACTCAATATCCTCATCGGTCATATCAAGTGCATATTGTTCATTGAGCAAACGCATCATAAAAGCAGCGTCGCTACTGCCCCCACCTAGACCTGCACCCGAAGGTATTCGCTTGTGCAACCAAACTTCTATTGGAGGAATGTGAGCATAGTCTTCGCGTAATTGATGATAAACCTTGACAACAAGATTATTTTCAGGCATTCCGTCTAATTGAATTCCCGTTTCGTGCAGAAGACATGGCTGAGTTGCATTAGGAGCAGATACAACTTCCAAATTGTCGTGAAGCGGAATGGGATAGAAAACTGTTTCAAGGTCGTGATACCCATCTGAACGACGAGCTACTATGTTAAGACCTAAATTTATTTTTGCACAAGGAAAGACCACCATAGAGCAATCTGTTTTTGAAGTTTCACGGAATTAAGATTTCACAGAAAGGAGTATAGCGCGATGGGCATCAACCTTAATGTGGGTGTATCCATCAGGAGCAAGTGTAATGGTTGTTGATGATCCAGACAATAAGTCGATGGCTGTGTGCTGACCGCAAGGTAAAGACATAAACTCGAAGGCATGAGCTGGTATGCGCACCCCACAGGTTGATGGATTGTCTGAGAAATTGGCTACGCAAAGGAGGATTTCGCCCTCTGTACGCCTGAGGAAAGCATATTGACGCTGAGCATCAAACCCTTCTGCTCCATCATAGTTGACATACATCAAGTCATAGAAAAGACCTTCGCTTAAGGCTGTGTTGTCTCTTCTTAATTGAAGTATGCGCTCGTAATCTTTATACAACGATAGTTCGTTAGTACTCAGTTGTTTTTCTGCCGTATACTTACTTTGGACAGAAGTAGAAATTGAAGCTAGTTTCTTTAAACTATCGACACACCAATAGTCAAAAATCGTGGTACGGCCATCTAATCCTGAGAAACCTTCAGCGTCCATACCGCGTTCTCCTATTTCTTGGCCTGCATAAATCATCAGCGGATTAGTGTGCATACAAGCAGCCACTACAACTGCCGGAATCGCTTTGTGCGCATCTCCACAAAAGAAATCAGAAGCAATACGTTGCTCATCATGGTTTTCCAAGAAATAGAGCATATTGTCTTTGATGTCGTCGGTGTTTTGCCACGCTTGAGTGATGTTCGATGCTGGAGCATGCTGACAAATCACCGCTCGAAGTGTGTCGTATAAACCTACTTTATCATAGAGATAGTCGAAACCTCCGTTGTGAATATAATTGCGATATTCGTTTGGATTGTAAACTTCTGCAATAAATTCAACATCATACTTTTCTTTTACTTGCTTAATGGCATAGTGCCAAAATTCCACAGGCACCATCTCCGCCATATCGCAACGAAAAGCGTCTACTCCCTTTGCAGCCCAAAAGAGCAGTATCTTTGTCATTTTATGCCACGTTGAAGGAACCGGATCAAAGTGCTGCGCTCCTCCTCCGTTGTAGTCAACACCGTAATTCAACTTAATCGTTTCAAACCAGTCGTTTCGATTAGGCCAGGCATGAAACACGTCGTTACCTGTTGCTTTGGCGGGGTGTTCTAAATAAGGTACACCACTCTGCCCTTCTGCCACAAAGTTCTCTGTATGCAAGGGCTCTCCCCAACAATAATAGTAGTTGTTGTGGGTGGAAAAAGATATTTCATCATCATCTTCTGCCCCTAAATCTTCAAACCCTTCGGGAATAACATCCGAACCATAACCGCGCGCTACATGATTGGGCACAAAGTCCAATACAAACTTTAGCTCTGCCTTGTGAGTACGTGCTACTAAGGCTTCAAATTCAGCCATACGCTGTGAAACATCTTCAGCTAAATCCGGATCTACATCAAAATAGTCTTTGATAGCATAGGGAGAACCAGCTTTTCCTTTGACAATCCAAGGATGGTCTTGGCGGATACCAAATTTAGAATAGTCTGTTTGTGTTGCGTGTTCCAATACACCTGTGAACCAGACATGTGAAAAGCCATAATCTTTTATGCGTTGCAACTTCTCCGCAGTGAAATCATTGAACTTTGCCACACCATTATCGGCAATGCTACCATTGACTTTGTTCTTTGCGGGGCTGCAAGCTCCATATAGACGAGTGAAAATCTGATAGATGTTTATATTCTGCATGGTTAATCAGAAAGTTAAGTCTGAGTCCATCCTCAATATTTTTTTATTCTAGGAACGCATATCTTGCAAACACAACCCTGTGGCAATGAATAAGGTATTAGTTCCCAGTTTAGGGGATTGGATGGTAATGCAAAGGTAAACAATCCTTGTCACGTGACAAAATAGTAACCAATGATTTCCAACAGCTCACACACAATGACGAATTGCGCCAAGAGTTTAGTGGGTATACTCGTGCAGCTAAAATTCTAGTTTTATCAATCTATCTCTACAACTAACAGCCAACTACAAATCCATTCTGTGTAAAGAAAAACCTCCCTATGTATAAAGTACTACTACTCTTACGTAACATCTCTTTCTTCAGTTCGTATAATACCTAAATCCGTACTTTTGCACAATTTTCTATTAGTGTTTTGACTATATGCCAAGCAACAAAATAAGCACAAACCTAGCAATACATCTTCTGTCCCTTTTCTGCAGTTGAATATCATTACAAGACAGCGACGATTAGGAGATGTTTGCAAATCGCACCCTTCCATTTAACGCGACTTTTTGAACTCAGAAAAAGTTGTTGGGAATTATGCGATTCTCAGCGCGTTTGAAAATCGCAAGTTTCAGATGTTTTTGTAAGGATTTCACTCGTTCCAGA
>CAJPLH010000019.1 GCA_905371275.1 Prevotellaceae bacterium | reverse complement strand
TACCAACAGCGCGACAACTGGGCTTGCATTAAAATGATGCGCTAATGGGCGCATCGGGTGCAAACTCTTCGCTCGCACTGCACAAAAGGGAGGAGATATCTCTGCTTCCTTCGCTTCTGCTTCTCTTTCCTTTGTAATTCCTTTCGGTCTCCTCGACTTAATCCCAGCTCGGTCGTTAGACCGTTATAGTGCAGTTCATTATGGAGAAGATAACTTCCTGCTGCTTTCCTTCATTTATGTTTTTACGTCTTTTCATTTCCTGCTCCCTCTGTTTCTCCTGTTTTTCACTGGGAAGTTTTGCACAAAAGCCCTTGAAGCGTCCGTTGTCTTTCGTGCCTGCTCAGAGCATTTTGGTCATCGATCCCACGGAAAACAACGTGGTGCAGAGAGCGATGAGAGTATCTCCCTTTCTCACTCCCCACACTCCAGAACTCGTGGCCGATTCTGTCAAATACTATCGCAAAGTGTTGCGACGAACCCAACAGACCATCCCTAGCGATGTCCACACGCTCGAACAGTTGTTTCTGCTTTCTGGCGAAGCGTGCTTTGTGCGTGCCCTCGACAGTCTGCGCTCTGTTTATAGTGCAGCATTGGCCACCGACAGCCTAAGTCGCAATGCCGCGCAACGTTTGCTCAACACACTAGGATGGATGGCAGCCACTGAAGGTCGAAAACTCTACATCAATTTCAAGGAGAGTTGCCTTATTCCCATCAACACCCCTGACCTCAAAGTCAGCATCGACCAAATAGCGCAGGAAGAAAGTATGAAATTTCGCATCACTGGTCTTCCTGCTCACGAAAATGGTACACAGCGCACACGTTTTGCCCTCTATCTTTGCCTACCCACTGGTGTAAATCCCGAGCGCGTTTTCCTCAATGGTCACCGCCTTCTCGACCCAAAGTGGGAACGCGGATTTCTCGTGATAGATCGGGAATGGCGCAATATGGACGAGTTGTACTACGAACTTCCTGCTAACTAACTCTTATTAGGAAATCTTTACTTATCGTATCGCTCCATTTAACGCGATATTTGAAACGGCAGGAGAGTTGGTCGAAAAGAATCGATTCTCAGCGCCTTTGAAAAACGCGAAATTTGAAGGTTTTCGTCCACCGAAAGGTTGTTTGCGTGCAACTTGCACTAGTTTTCGAAGAAACGACGTATTGTTTTTGAAGAAACAACACGTCGTTTTAGTGATTTTGTGGGATATCTTTTCTGTTTTGTCGGACAAAAAATATTTTTCTTCCCTTGGAATTTTGAAAACGTCCCTCGAAAAATGAAAAATCTCCGACAAAATTGGGAAAATCTCTGAGAAAACTGGAAACACTTCTGGATTTTGCTCGAATTTCAATTGGAGAATTTGTTTTTGGATGGCGTGAGTAACATTTCTTAAATCCTAGTTTGAGCGAAAAACTGTCCCATTTCTGCTCTGGAATTTAACAGTTCCCGAAGCATTTTCTCTTAATTATTGTTGTATTGCCGCTATTGCACTTATTCCTCTAAAATATACTGTGGCTGGATATCGCACTGATACATTTGCTATTCTTTGCTTCATCAGATATTTCGAGGGGTACCCAAGTTATTCAGCAACACCTGACGCTGTACTCTCTCTAACAAACTTTGAAATTCCAACAAACTATGAAATTCATCACCAGATGCCACAAGCGTACTCCCGTTAAAGAGAAAGAAAAGGTGGTGGCCATTGTATAGTTTCTTCCAATCCTGGGTTTCATCAACCATATCACGAAAGAATAACTTACTGCATAAAGCCTTTTTGTAGTACTTGTAATCCATTCCTACTAAAGGGTATTTCTCTACGCTATTCACAATACTATCACACCATATGTCGCGTAATACAACCCAAGGCTGTACACCTCTGTTTCTTGCTGAATCGCAGAATGTCTTATAAGAAACACAAGCTGATGCTTTACAATATGGCAGACAGACGTAGACTATTTGCCATGTCCCTCTTGCTAAGGTTGCTTTCATTTGCTTTCCACTAACAAGATAGAGTTGTTTTGTAGGCTTGTGAAATGAACCATTGCTATTTTCGTTTGTGGTTAAACGAAAGGAGTCATTTTGCCCCACAAATACAATTCTCTTTTTCGCTTCATCCGTAATGTTATGATTATAGCTCGTTTTTGTACTAGCGATATATATACAGGATGACAGTAGAAAAGTCCCCAAAAGTAGCAATAAGTATCTTATTTTTTCTTACAAAATAGATTTAACTTGTATCCCCAGAAATTGTCCTATAAGGAAAGAGACAGTTTGAGGTAATTCTTGATGTAGATGTTGAATGACTGGACAAAGATAGTAATAATACGTCTATAAACCAAGGGTAATACTTGTATTTTTGTCGGAAAAACAAATAAGCGATATGCGATTAGTCAAAACTTTTACTAACCCCGAATCGGTTGTCAGCGCGTAATAATACTGCTCGTTGTTGATAAGATACCTTCTTGTCATCTTTCATTTTCTTGTTGGCATCTAGTTTCTCATTTGTTCTCGACGTAGTCCACTGCGCCAAAGGTAAGCCGTAAGCGAACTGCTCAACAATCAGATGAGATCTTTTCACAATCTAATGATCGATTTGGGTTAGAGGCATAGACTGCGTGGCAAGTCTGCGCTGGAAGAGCGGTTGTTGTTGCACATCGTGGCAAGGGAGATGAAGATGAGCCGCATCGGAGAGATATTGACGACGATAGAAATCGCTCATCGCTACAGAAAGTACAAGGACTTTGGGACGATAATAGCACAAAAGATGGGAGAGTGGACGGTGAACATCGTGCCCTATAAGAAGTATGTCCACGGGAAGGGGCTGCTGAGGAAACGCGTACGACAATCTACTGTCTACAATGGCTATGCGTTGCCCTCCATAGACGATGCAGTGGGGTGCCAACAAAGGAACGGACGTTGCGGAAGAAGTATTTGTAGAAGAAATGAACGAAGACGAGGAAGAAGTAGAGAGAGCGGAAGAAGAGGAGAGTTTGCTGTTGGAGGGTTGGAAATTTTCTAGTACCGAAAATGGTAGCCAGTGGATTTTTAAGCCTTGGAGATCCCAATCGTCGTGCGCCACTTGGCGCAGTGCGGCTTTTGCACGGAGGGTGTCGGAAGCGAAAAGCCACGAATTGCCATCGGGCGCAATGATATGGAGCGTAGTCACCCCCGAGGTGGGATAGATGAGGAGCGAAGGTTGAGGATGCGCACGGAAACGATCGTATTGATAAGATAAAACAAGGAGAAAAACACCACCTATGGTGATAGACATTTTGCGCAAAAAGGAGAAGGATTTGCCTTTTTCGCTCAAGAGCAGTGCGCTCCATCCAAAGATGAAAAGGGAACTCAAGAGGGTCGTGAAGAAGCTGGGGAAGAGTGGAAGCGGAGCAAACACTTGACTAGAGAAATAGCGAAGTCCATTTTCCATCAGTGTGATGACGCTTGTGAGGAAAGGCGCAAGTAGTGTTCGGAGAGGAGCAATGAGCAAAAAGGCAATTCCACCAAGGAGCAAAACATAGGCTGCGGGAATGACGAAAAGACTCGCTATAAGGCCGCCCCACGCCAATTGATGAAAATGGTAGGCCACGAGGGGAGCAGTAGCCAGTTGTGCGGAGAGAGAAACCGTGAAAAGTGTGTAGAAATATCGGCCAATGGTCATCAACCCTTTGAAGAAAGTCGCGGTGGGAGGTCTGCCTGTAAAATCCGAAGCACGTTGACTCACCGGTTGCAACCATTGTGGCGTGGGAAAAAGTGGAGAAAACCACAAGATGCCAGTCACCGCTGCGCAAGAGAGTTGGAAACCCACGTCAAACAACCAGTCGGGAGCGTAGAGCAACATCAACAACATCGCCAAAAAGAGTCCGTGGAGTGCGCCTGGTCGGTGATTGCGCAGCGCAAAAAGATGAGCCAGTGTGAGCATCAGGGTGGCGCGCACCAGCGAAATGGGGAATCCAACAAAGGCTGCGAAACACCAAATGAGGAGAATGCCGAAGAAGGTGGCGAAGAGATGCGTTTTGCGTCCGATGCGCATTGCAAGGTTGCCTATGATGAGCGAAAAAGCCCCAAATAGAATGGAGAGGTGCAAGCCCGAAAGTGCGAGTATGTGACTAGCTCCACTTTGGCTATACCGCAGTTGGGTGTCGCTGTCCAAGAGTTCGCGGTGCGCTAGTATCATAGCACTGAGAATGGCAGCCGTGTGGGGAGGAAGCGCAGTGCGAAAAGTGGTCACCCACTGTTCGCGGTGAAGCAATAGTTTTTCGCGCAGCGTGAGTGGAAGAAGCGTGGAGTTATTCTCCGCGAAATGTTGTTTTCTCCCCATAGTTTTCCATTCGTTGGGAAAACAGTGCGCAGTAGCCACGATATTTTGCCGCAAAAGATAGTCTGCATAATGGTCTTTGGTGCGTCCCTCATTAGACAACAAAGGAGTGACACGGCCGTGTGCCAAAATCTCTTGACCAATCTGGAGCGTAGACAGTACAGACAAGTGAGAAGGTGCGGTGGCAGATGCAGTCTGTGCAGCATTTTCGCTTAATAGAGTGCTGTCTGTGAGATAAACTTGCCACTTTTCTTCCACCTTTGGGCTGCGCATACGGAGCGTGACGCGCCAACCGTGAGGAGTGCGGTGAGGAACTTCGGAGATGATGCCGCGAAAGGTGAAATTTTGCGCAGCATAGTGCGTCATCCTTTCTTGTTGCTGGTGCACCAAAAGGACGATGCCCAGTGAAAAAGCGAGAGTAGTGGTGAGGAGCGATAGCCATTTCCCCTCGATGCGCCGAAACAAGGCACAACCGCCTAGCACCATAAGCACCAGCGGTAGGAGAAGGAGCAGACGAGTGTGGGGAAAAAGCCACGGAAACGCATAATCCCCCACTCCGATGCCCACGCAGAGGGGGACTAATAGACGGAGTAGGGGAATAGATTTCATAGTGGTTAGGAAAAATCGAGATAGAAACTTCGAGATTTCTTGGTGTGAAGGTACACCTCAGAAGGACTACATCAACATAGCCGTTTCGTTGCTATTTATTGATCGTCATTTTGCACAAAACCTTGGTGACGTTCTGGCAAAGCGTCCATAATGATGTGATAACTCTCTTCGAGCGTCCGTTTGATGTTGTCTGCGCCTTGACTAGTGGGGATAATGGGAGGATGAATCACCAAACGAAGCGGATGCCACTGCGCAAAGTGGAAATCTTTGGTTCGGGGCATTACATCAAAACAGCCATCGATGGTGATGGGCACAACCGGTAGTTGGAGTTCGTCTGCCAACTGAAAAGCACCGCGGCGGAAGATGCCCATATGACCAGAGAAAGTGCGTGCACCTTCCGGAAAAACGGCTAATGAAGTGCCGCCCACCAAACGTTGGCGCGCATCGTCCATGGTTTTGGCCACAGCTTTTCGACTCGATTTGTCAACGAAGATATAGCCGGCTTTCTCGCAAGCCATTCCTACGAAGGGAACTTTGCGCAAACTGGCTTTCATCATCCATTTGAATTCGCGCCCGAGAAAGCCAGAAAGGAGGAAGATGTCGAACGCGCCTTGGTGGTTAGCCGCAAAGATGTAGCTTTGTCCAGGTTGGAGATGCTCACGTCCTTCCACTTTGACCGGGAGGAAGAGGAAACGAATGGTGAACCATCCCCAAAAGCGAGTGGGAAGAAAGGCAAACCAACGCGACAATCCGACCATGCAGCCAAACGAAGTGAAAAGAGCCACAAGGATGGTGACAACCACAAAAAGTGGAAAGAAAAAGAGCAGTTGATAAAGTCGATAGAGAAACTTCATAGAGCTATGAATGGTTGAGGAAAACGAAGGATGAAATCCAACAATTATCGAAAGGAACGAGCAACTATCGAGGCATATAAGTAATCATGCGTCCGCGAAGGTTTTCGTTGGTGATAATGCCCTTGTTGTAGACCAAACGACCATTGACGAAGGTGCGCATGACACGCCAATTGAAGGTATGTCCTTCCATTGGACTCCAATTACACTTCGACTCAATGCGGTTAGGTGTCAATGTCCAAGGAGCATGTGGCTTCACGATAACCAAATCTGCCATATATCCTTGACGGAGGAAACCGCGATTTTCAATGCCAAAGACGCGAGCTGGGTTGTGGCTCATCAATTCCACCATGCGCTCAATGGGCAAAACGCCTTCATCCACCAATTCCAACATAGACACGAGGGAGAATTGCACAAAGGGCATACCACTTGTGGCTTTAGCCGCTCCGCCCATTTTGTCGGCTATGCGGTGAGGAGCGTGGTCTGTGCCGATGGTGCGGATGCGTCCGTCGGTGAGCGCAGCACGAATGGCTTCGCGGTCAGTGGCATATTTGACCGCAGGGTTGCATTTGATGCGCGCTCCGAGACGTTCGTAGTCTTCGCTCGCAAACATCAAATGAGGAAGGCACGCCTCAGCCGTGATTTGTTTGTCGTTAGGGTCGAAAAGATCAAGTTCCGCAGCCGTGGTGATGTGCGCCACGTGGAGTTTTACATCAAACTCACGCGCCAATGCGATGGCTTCTTTCGTGCTTTTCACACAAGCCTCAGCCGGACGAATTTCAGGATGATAGCGCACATGAGGATCTTGACCGTATTTCTCCTTGTATTCCTTCATCTTCGCCACAATCATAGGCGTATCTTCGCAGTGCACCATAATGGGAAGTTTGCTTTGCTCAAAGATGGTGCGGAGCGTGGGTTTGTCTTCCACTTGCAATTCGCCGGTGCTGCTGCCCATAAAGAGTTTGATGCCGGCCACTAGTCGAGGATTCACGTCTTTCAAGCGCGCAGCATTGTCGGGAGTTGCTCCCAAGAAGAAACCAAAATTGACAAGACTCTGTTGTTGTGCTATTTCAATCTTCTGCATCAAACGCTCCTTCGTCACAGTGGGTGGCACGGTGTTAGGCATATCGATGACTGTGGTGACACCACCAGCAGCAGCAGCACGGCTTTCAGTGTAGAAAGTGCCTTTGGCCGTGAGACCTGGATCGCGGAAATGCACGTGCTCGTCGATAACTCCAGGCAGGAGATAGCAACCTTCAGCGTCAATGACAGAATCGGGAGGAAGTTGCGGTTTGACATCTTTACCTTCAATGATTTCTTCGATGCGGTCGTCGTCAATGACAAGACTACCCACGAATGTGCGACCTTCATTGACTATAATTGCATTTTTTATGAATGTTCTTCTGTGCATATTTTTGAGAAAAGAGAGTCTGCAATAAGTCAGACAAAGAGGATAATCAGAATAAAAAAAGAAGGAGTGCGCCATCTTCCGATGAAGACACTGCGCACTCTTAAAGGGTTATAGCGCAGATGATATGCGCGTAGAGCTTATGCTTGCTTGGGTTTGATTTGACCGGTGAAGGCAGCCCATCTCAATCGCATCACGCCAAATAAGGCTTCTCCAAAGATGCCTCCACTCATTTTGCTCACACCAAGTTGGCGATTTACAAAGATGACGGGCACTTCTTTGATGCGGAAACCAAGTTTGTAGGCTGTAAATTTCAGTTCAATTTGGAAAGCATAGCCTTTGAATCGAATTTTGTCGAAGTCGATGGCTTCAAGCACGCGACGTTTGTAGCATTTGAAGCCCGCTGTGGTATCGTTTACAGGGATGCCAGTGACGCAGCGCACATATTTAGAGGCAAAATAGCTCATCAGCACGCGTCCCATAGGCCAGTTCACCACATTCACACCAGAAATGTAGCGGCTACCGATGGCCAAATCATAGCCTTCCACCGCACAAGCATTGTAAAGGCGTGGCAAGTCTTTGGGGTCGTGACTAAAATCAGCATCCATCTCAAACACATAATCATAACCGTGTTCGAGTGCCCATTTAAATCCAGCGATGTAGGCTGTGCCAAGACCGAGTTTGCCTTGACGTTCCACCAAATGAACGCGACCCTTCAAGTCACCCTCCATCAGGTGCTTCACGATAGCGGCAGTTCCATCAGGACTTCCATCGTCGATGACCAAAACGTCAAACCCATGTTCTTCCAACCCCGTTACGGCACGGAGAATGGATTCAATATTTTCTTTTTCGTTGTAGGTGGGAATGATTACAACGGCATCGTTCTTGTTCATAGTCGCTATTGATATGATGTTTTCATCTGCAAAAGTAGCATTTGCCCCCCGATTTGCAAAATTATATCTGCATATATTTTGATTTTGTGGGGAGATAGTCGTAATTTTGCATAAGAAGACCACGCTTCACCCCATATCGGTCGTTAGACCATGAAGAGATTTCATTTGATGTAGCGCACGTCTGAACCTCATTCTATGATTAAAACTTTGCTCCAGCAACTCGAAGATTGGTTTGCCGATCAAGACTATTTGTCTGTCGAACGCACTCTGGGAGGTCTGCCTCCTGAGAAGTATTCACCGCGTATGTGGGAACTCTTCGTGCGCGCGCTCCTTCAATTTGCGCAAGATGATAGTCAGAACGATGTGCAAAAGAATATACGCTATTCGCGCGCGCTCAACTTGATGCACTATATGCTCGATGAGCAAGTGGAATTATTTGTAGATTTCTACTACTATTATGCCTTTGCGCTAGCACATCTCGATCGTGAGTCGGAAGCTTTGCTGTTCCTCTCTTCCTATTATGAGGACGTAGTACCCGAATTTCGACATCCCCATTCCGAAGAACTCGAACGTCAATGTTTGGAACAAATCAGTTTGCCACACTATTGTTTGGGAACTTTCGTAGAGCGTTGTCGAGAGATGGGAGAAAACTTGCGAAATATAGCTCAACCGCTCACGCAATGGGCGCAGAAAGTGGAGCAATGGTCGGCGGCGAGCAATAAGAAAGACCTAGAACAACGTAATGCTGCTCTACAAGAAATTGCTAGTTTGCTTTATGACGTGTCGCGTGCTTTGCTCTATCAGGTGCGTTTTTTCGTGGAATGGAAGAATGAAACGATGGTGTTGCAAATCTACCTCGATGGGGTGGCGCAAAATGTGCACTTACTCCAGACGTTGCTCCACGAACTTCGTCGCTATCTGCCCGAGGACTGGAAAATCGCCATCCCCAAGTGGGACAACTTTGTGAGAACTCACTATCCCGACGCAGCACCGCAAAGTTCTTTGCAACAACTCATTGCGCAAGAAAGCACTTACACCACGAGTTTACCTCCCGAGACGGCTCCTCAGGAACTGCATTTGCAACTCACTTCGGCGTGGACGAACCAGCCAATGCAGGTTTATGAATATCTCCAAGATGAGAATTTCGTGTTCAACCTCTTCCGTTTGAGTGGATGTTTCTGCGGATTCATAGCTTTCAACACTGCAATACTCCCATCTTCCGATGATTTGTCCGATGAGGTGCGCACCTTCAATGCTGATCTTGCTGCTTATGTGAGCGCGCGTTTGGACGATGTCGCAGAGGTGCAATTTGTTGGGGGAGGATTTGGCGCCAGTGTCTGTGCACAACACGTGCAAACTGCCTATTGCGACTTCATAGCCTATGACGCTCCTGCCGTTCTCGCTGCACTCAAAGACTATTTCGCGCAAATACCCGAAGCGCACGTTTGTTGTCAGGCTTTCCATCGCGCAGCTACTCCCTTTTTGCTTTAGTAAAACTCATAAGGTTAGTTCTCTCCATTTTGGCAGACGGCCTCTACCAGCATTCACGCGCTAGAAGCTGCCTTGTCAAAACTCTCAAGACTCTCAATATACTCTCATTTCCTATTTTTCCTATTTTCTTCTCATCATGAAGCACTACAGTTTCGACGAAGTTATCTGTCGCAAAGGTACAAACTGTTCCAAAATCCGCGCGTTGCAAATGCTCTATGGTCGCACAGACCTCATCCCCCTTTGGGTGGCCGATATGGATTTCGCCACACCTCCTTTTATTCTTGAAGCTTTGCGCGAGCGACTCCAACACCCCATCTTGGGCTACACCTGCATTGACGATGACTACTTCCCTGCGATCATCGACTGGCAGAAGTCGCTCCACAACTGGGACATCGAAAAAGATTGGATTTCCTTTATGCCTGGCGTCATTCGCGGTTTAGGCTTTGCCTTGCAGGTTTTCACCAAACCAGGCGACCGCATCATCACTCAACCGCCCGTCTACCACATGTTTCGCCATGTCATCGAAGGTAATGGCCGTGTGGTAGTGGACAATCCACTCATCAGAATGGAAGATGGTCACTATGAAATGGACTTCGACCATCTCGCTACTGTGGCAAACGACGTCAAAATGCTCGTGCTTTGCAATCCTCACAACCCTAGTGGACGCTGCTGGCCGAAAGAAACGCTCCAACGTCTGGCTGATTTCTGTGCTGCACACAATATATTAGTGGTGAGCGATGAGATCCACGCTGACATCGCGCTCTTCTCTGCGCAACACATACCTTTTGCCTCTGTTTCTGAAACAGCGCGCAACAATAGTATCACCTTTGGTGCACCCACCAAAACCTTCAATTGCGCTGGAGTGGTGAGCAGTTGGACGGTTGTGCCCAATAAAGAATTGCGCGAACCTTTCTTCAAATGGCTGGTAGCCAACGAAATCGATTGTCCTCCTATGTTCTCTCCCACAGTGGCCATTGCAGCCTATCGTCACGGGGGAGAATGGCGCAAGACAATGTTACGCTATGTGGAAGAAAACATTGATTTTGTGGTCAACTATTGTCGCGAACACATCCCCGGCGTGGTGGCTCGTCGTCCCGAGGCCTCTTTCCTTATCTGGCTCGACTGTCGTGCGCTGCAACTTTCTCACGATGCGCTCAATCATCTCTTTGTCGATGAAGCTCACCTTGCGCTCAACGATGGAGAAATGTTTGGACAAGGCGGAGAAGGCTTTATGCGACTCAATGTGGGGGTGCCACGCAGCATCTTAGAGAAGGCGCTCTCACAACTGGCTCAAGCCGTGACAAAACTGCACGCTGCTCAATCCTAATCCCCTATTTTTCCCTATGACTCCTGACAACATCCAAGCTCCGGCTGAATTTCTCGAGCGTTTTGAACAACAACTCACCGAACAACTGCTCCGTCTTTGCACGACGGCTAAAGCGCTCTCGGGACAACTCCTCGAAACGCCCGATTTAGAAGCCGTTTGGCCTGAAATCTGCACCCCCTATTTGGGCGATGCTGTGCCAGAAATAGCCAAATACCCCACTGTGGCCATTGGTTGGATGGGATTTGTGGGACTTGCTATGGCACAATGCTGGGACAACGATTGGACTGTAGCGGCTCAAAATCCTAATGACCTCTATCCTGCGCTCTTGGCACAAGGCTTCGATGCGCTCGATGACTACGTGCTAGATCATGTGCTTCAAGTAGCCGACAGCGAGGAGCGCGCGCAACTTCATGCCTTGGTGCGCACTTGTGCGGAATCTGCTCACGCTGCTTTGCGTCGCGAAGGCATAGAACCGCAAAGCCCTATGGCTTTTCACACTTATGTGCGCACACTTCACGCTATGTTCCGCATTGGGGTCGCGCTTCAATTGCACCGATTGGGATATAAGTTTGAAAAAATGGAAGTAAAACAGTAAGTCATAAGTCATTGCTGCAACCTCCTCGACCTCCTTCTGCTGATTTCGCCCCATAATAAGCCTGATATTCGCAGAAAGTTTAGAGAAAGATAATTAGCACACACTTTTTCTCTTCAAATTTTGTGGGGTGTAATTGATTGAAAATACGAGGGATAGGAGCGTTGTATAAGTTTTTTCTATATTAAAGAAGAGAGAATCTGTTGCAATCTCTAGAAAAAGCTCGTACCTTTGCAGTGCAATCAGAGGAAAAGACGACAAATGAAGGTCGAAAACCTCTAGAATTCATCCCATTAAGTAAACAACAAACATAACAATCAATGAAAAATCTCAACTACACTGGACTCGATGCTGCCAAGGTGCAGCCCGTAGCCGACGCACTTGCAGTTCTCCTCGCAGACTTCCAAGTATATTACGCAAACCTCCGCAACTTCCACTGGAATGTTCAAGGTTCTAACTTCTACGCTCTCCACGCTGAATTCGAGCGTCTCTATGATGATGCAGCTGAAAAGGCTGACGAAATCGCAGAACGTCTTCTTCAACTCGATGTAACTCCTGAGCACCGTCCCAGCAAGTACCTCCAAGTTGCTCAAATCAAGGAGAACGAAATGGTTCACTGTGGTCAAGAATGCCTTACTCAAGTACTTGACATGGTGAAGATCCTCATCGCTCAAGAACGTGCCGTTATGGCTGCTGCTGATGAGGCTGGTGACGAATCTAGCAATGCGTTGATGAGCGATTACCTCCGCGAACAAGAAAAGCTCGTGTGGATGCTCACCGCAACCCTCGCTAAGGAGTGCAGCAAATAATCTGCGCTTACAAAGCAAGCTACAGCTAAACGCTGTTTCATAGCAAATTAGGAAGTGAGATGGGACTGTATCAAAACGATATGTTTTGATGCAGTCCCTTTTTTTGCTCATTAAGCCCCTATCGGTCGTTATACCGTAATCGTGCTACTTATAATTCCAAATCCGTCATTAGATGGTTATAGTGGAATTCGTTACAAAGAAGATAGGCTTAAGGGTCAAATATGCTCCTGGAAAGGGTGCTTTAATCAATTGAATTTCAACCAACCCAACTTTAACGCTTATCATCGCAGATTCTTGATATCATCGTGGTTCTTGAGCATCGACAATGTTCACTGTGTCCTACAAATTCTTGTTTTCCTGAAGGGGGCATGTTTTAATCTCAATTTGTCGTATATCTCTGTTGCTTGTTTTGAAGGCTTACTGCATTGCCGCATCTGCACAGTATCTCCCAAGGGATTCTTGCCTTCCGTGGTGACTAACTTTTGAGTACTCATACGTCGCATAATTTCTGTTCAAAAACAAGATTCTCTTTCGCGTTTTAACGCACAACGGATGGTATTGACCACCCAATAGGCTAGTAAACCAAAGAAGAGATGTGCATCACAACGAGCATCTGTTTGATGATAGATGGGACGGAAATTGAGGTCGTTCTTTAACTGCTTGTTGGTGCATTCAATTTCACGTATGAGGTTGTAATAATCCCATATGGTTTTCTCATCGAGACTTTCTACGTTGGTTCGCAAGAAATACACACGGTGTCCTGCTTCGAGAGAGGAGAAATCTTTAATCTTCCACGCTACTTGTTGCATCTCTTCGGGCTTCTCGGCGTTTCTAACGTATTCTATGGCATAGTATTTTGCGATAGAGGGGTATTTCTGAGCGGGGCGGGCGTGTTAACCACCAAGATGGAGGAGTCGCGAATAAAGCCCTCCTTGTTGATATAGAGCGCCAGTACCAGAAGTTTACAGTCAGAGAGTTTTTCCTTTGATCTACCAAACTTTGCTTTCTTGCTCTCACGCTTGCTGCCTTCAAAATAGAAGTTGGTCAAATCAAAGAGCATCAGCTTGTTATCTATATTGAAAAGGTCGTCGGTGACGTGGCATAAGTGACGTTCGATTTCCTCTTTGAGGGCATAGAGCTTATCCGTCACCTTATACAACGAATTGATTCCTGGCAACTAGTCCTTTGAACCTGAGTAAAGTTCTGCTGCAGCCGAGTTGTCGCGGAGATAATGTTAGGAATAACGTTCAGACACGGCGTAAACCGTTCGGACGATAAGGGCAAACAATGCCGTGTGGATGGAATGATTGCTCCATCCTTGATTGCACAAAAACTCTTCCAGTTTCAACTTGTCAATGGTTTGCTTGCAAAGCCATTCTGCATCCACATTTCTGGCGTCCGTATGCTCTGCCGTATCCACATCAATGTAGTATTCGGACTCTTTTCTAGCCTTCTGTTCCTTCTTGTCGAACCGATCAATTCCCCCTTCTTCAATCATCTGTTGCCACCATTCATCAGCCTTGGCTTGTTCCAATTCAGAAAGGCCATCTAGTGGTTAGTTGAACAAGGTCTTAACGCCTCGATTCTTAAAACGTTCCGTTAATGCAAGTGCGATTTTTCTCACTTGCACAGCCGTAAGAGACGGTTCAAAACCGATGTTGAGCAAAATGAGCCAATGCACATGACCAGCCACGTCGCGATATGACTCCTTAAGTCTATAATAAGGAGCCTTATTGCCGGTTGCGGGGTTAAAACGTGTCTATACATTTGCGTGCATGAGTGCAAAGTAACGAAAAAAAATGACATGCTGGTGTCCTACAAATCAGATTTGCACCCATTTCAAAAAATACGATGGTTAATTATGAGCGATTTAGGAAATTGATACCTCTAAAAACACCCCGGAAATTTCCGAAAAATAAATTTGGCCGTTAAACTTGGGTTGATATGAGATTTACTGCCATCGACACCTCTGCTTGGGAGGAATTGAAAAAGAGCATCGAAGAGTTGGCTCTTTGTATGAGAGAAGAGTTTGGCACGAAACCCGAAGTCCCTGACCTGTTGCACAACGGGGACGTGTGCCGAATCCTGAACATCAGCAAACGGGGCGCTCCAGTACTATCGGGATACTTCCGTGCTACCCTTTATCCATATCGGGCATAAATGTTATTACAAACGTGAGGATGTGGGAGAACTCCTTGAAAAGTCGAGCCGAAAAATACAATGACTATGGAACACGAGATTGTAAACAGAGAAACGCCCGAAATGAAACAGCTCATTTCGGGCATTCAAGAAGTAAGCAAGCATATTCGGGAGATTGCCCAAGCGCACCATCCACTCTTCGGGGGAGAAATCTACCTTATTGGGAAAGAGATTTGCGAACATCTTTTCATCAGCCCTCGCACCTTGCAAGACTATCGGGACAAGGGAATTATTCCTTACACCCAAATCGCAGGGAAAATACTCTATCGCCTCTCCGACATCAACCGACTACTGCAAGAGAACTATCGGAGATAAAGCATTTGCAAGAAGCGTTTTCCTACCGTTTAGCAACCACACAGAAAGAGCCTGCCGAATGGTCATCCAAAGGATACCGAGCAGTCTCGCCATCGCTCGGTATCTTTTTGCTGATTATTCGCTATCTTTTCGCAATAAATCAAGTACATTTGCGTTATTGGTTCAAGAAATCTCTCCCGTGAGCGAAATCCTCCGACTTCGAGAGAGAATACAAAGGAGGAAACACTATTGAATTATGGCAAATAAACCTTTGCAATTCGTTCTTATGGAACGCAAGATGAATGTCGGTCCTCAGGCAGGAAAGATCGTACAAGTTGCCCAACCTACGGGCAGACATCGTGTAGACTTCCGCAGTTTCTGCGAACGTGTGGCAAAGTCTACCACATTTAACCGTCAAGAAGTGGAAGCTGTATTGAACTACGCCACTGAAATTGCACGTGATATTGTAGCGAACGGCGATATTGTGGAGTTCGGAGATTTGGGTACACTGAGTCCATCGTTCAAAAGTAAGATAGTGCCACAAGGCGAGGTTTTCAACGTGCAGAAGCACATCGAAAAACCAGTTGTTCGCCTCAGTCCTTCAAAGAAATATTTTACTCTTACCGATGTGACTTACGAACAGACAGTAGCTAAGCCCAAGAAAGACTCAAAAAAGCCTACTCCACAACCTAATAAAGGTGGTGGCTCAAACGAAGACGACGGACTTTAAGCTTAACCCAAATAGATTATCACACAGAATATGTTCAATAAGGCGAATATACAAAGACAATGAATAATAGACCTGATTTCTCAAATTACCTTGTGCATTTCACAAAGAATAGTAGGCCATGTGGAGTAAAAGACCCTAATAATCCGATTAGAGATAAAGCAAAAGGGATGGCACTGACAAGACTAATTAGTATACTTACTGACAAAAAGATAATGGCTTCAACTATGCCTTGGACAAATTGCCATTGCGTATGCCTTACAGAGTGTCCTTGGTCTAGTCTGATAGACCATACCAAGTCATATTCTTCGTATGGCATCGGATTTTCTAAACAGTTTGTTTTTTCAAGAAATGGAAGTCCTGTTTATTATGTTAGAGCTGACCAATATGAAAAACAACAGTGGCATGAACATCTTCATCCTTTTGTAACGCCTTTTTGGCCTAGCTATAGATCAAAATCAATAAAAGCCAAAAAGGAATTCCGGACCTGTGATTATACACATGAAAGAGAGTGGCGTGTCCCGCATGACTTCCCATTTGAGTATGATCAAATTGAGTTCATCATCTTAGAGAAGTACGAAGACATGGCAAAGTTTCCCAAAGAATTAAAAGATAGTATAGGTCGGGATAAATTTTTGCTTATGGATAATTACAAGATAATCGAGAAGCTATGGCCTGTACATAATTTGAGTATATAAGCAACATAGCTACTGAAAGGCATTTATGTAATAACAAATAGGAACGAAGAATTTGATATATCAGTATCTAACGATAGAAAAGAGCTTGTTTCAGTTAATGGAGCAAGCTCTTTTTTATATTCAAGTTATCTACTCTCATTGTTGCATCAACCTGTCCATACCCCTTGCAATCTTTTGGTCGGTGATCTGGGCGTAGATCTGCATGCTGGCAATGGACGAATGTTCCATCATCTTGGCGATGCTCTCTATCGGAATGCCTGCCTCCAAGGCCAGCGTACCGAAACTATGTCGTCCAATGTGGTAGCCCAGCGGAGTATGAATTCCACACGCCAAGCCTACGGCTTTGAGATGGGTAAGTAATTTGCCCTTGCTCATCGTATCGGGGAATATCTTGTAATCTTCCTTGCTATTCTCCTTCGTGTAAAGCGAAAATATCAGCTCCTCCATGGGATGCAGGGCTATCAAACTCTCCACTTCCGTTTTCTGTCTTGCTTTGCGGATATACCGCTTCCCCTCGTTGTTCGTTTCGATTTGCGAAGCTAGAAGGCTCTGCAAGTCAGCAAATGACAAACCAGTAAAGACAGAGAAAAGAAACATTCTTCGGCTCAGTTCCGCCTCTTCCTCCTGCAACGGGAATGCCAAGAGCTTTGCCACATCGCCCTTGCTCAGGAAACGAGGCTTGCGCTCCACGACTTCGTACTTCACCTCTTCAAACGGATTGAAGCGTATAGTTTCCTGACTGACGGCTCGGTACATCAACAGACTCAACCAACACAAATGCATATTTATGGTTGCAAGGGCATAGCCCACCTTCTTCAAATAGAAACGATAATCATCAAAGAAATCTATCGCAAGAGCCGTTAGGGAAATATCCTCCTCGCCACGACTTCGCACAAAGGCGTTAAGTTACCTGTCAGAACCTCGATTGTTACTATACGTTCCCTCACTCTTGCTTTCTCGTTGGGCATTGAGTTCTTCCCCACTAAGGGCAAGAAGTGTCGTTGGAGTTCTCCCAATGCCTTGCAGGCAGCTCTTCAGAAGCTCGGCACTCACTGCTCCGTATTTGTAGAGCAAGGTATTGTACCCTTGTTCGATTTCCTCCCGAAAGGTTTGCAGGCGTTGGTTGGTCTTCTTGTCCGTTGTTTCCCCTCGCTTCACGCTCCAATAGCGCGGAACGACACTTTCCCCTGTGGTTATCACTACGTTCGTTCCGTCTATGGTGATACGGCAAAGGATTGCCGTTGTGCCGTCCGCCTTAACCCTAGTTTAACGGCCAAATTTATTTTTCGACCCCAATTCGGTTTTAGGTAACCTCCTTTTTAATCAGGTTATAGCCCACAACGATTCTTTCGACCTAGTTGTAGGCCGAAGATACATTGTTTCACGCAAATAGGTTTAGAAAAGTGTGAGCTGCTTCACCTCTGCTTCTCCCTCCATCTCAAACTCCATATTGATAGAGGGTTTTGTATCATAGAAAGCATAAGCCGCCATTCCAGCCAAAAGGTTGACAATAAAGTTTGAAACACTTCTGTGGCGGGTATGAACTATCTGTGCCACGTTCTTGAGCATATCGTTGATGGTCTCAATAATACTCCTTTTACGGAGCATAATTTTGTCGTACACATCCATTAAGCGGTTCTTCATATTAGTGCGAATTCCCGTGACGATATGAACTCCCCTATCGAAGAGAGAGGCAAAAAGTGATTGAGAAATATAACCTTTATCGGCATACGATTTCCCGAATAAATCCTTAGTTAAGTTATTGAATACCTCTGGATTACGATCATTCACATTGGCTTTGGTGAGCGCAAAGTTAAGCAATTCTCCTCGTTCATTACACAACAGAGGCAGCTTAAATCCATAGTACCAGCTCATCGTACTTTTCCCATTGTGAGCATAGCCTTTGAAGACACAATTAGAGTACACACGTTTGTTTTCACACACCGGAATACGCGTTGAATCGATAAAAGTAATTCCCGTACATTCTCCCATCAAAGCTAGTTTAAGGAAGAGCAAAAGTGGAACCGCCACTCGTGGCATACGTTCCACAAATCGGGTATACGAAAGTAGGTTAGGGAACTCTTCTTTTAGTTCTCGACAGACGTAGAAGAGATAGAAATGTTTGAAATTGCGAAACGTATTGCTGTGGAACAAGACAAGAATGGTAATCATTTCTGCATCGCTCATTCTTCCATTTATATTGCAAGTTTTGATAGTGTCCAAAATTTGTGTGTAAGCTCCAAAGTTCTTATTTTTGTGGTGGAA